>JBEBBF010000218.1:0-6371 GCA_041158545.1 Pseudomonadota bacterium
CGATGACGAGCAGGGCGCGTTTAGGGCTGGGCATGGGGTGCTCCTGATGGGTTGGCGATGGCTGGATTATTGCCGCCGGGCGCCCGCGGCGGCAGTGGCCCGAATGCCATAAAGCGTTAAGATCGGGCCAATTCATCTCCGGAGTCTGCGATGTCCCCGTGCCAGGTCGCGGTGCTGGCCTTTGACCGGATCAGCCCCTTTCATCTTTCCGTCCCCTGCGTGGTCTTCGGCGACGCCCATCCCGGCGTGCCAAGGGCGGCGTTCCAGGTGTGCAGCTGGGAAAGCGGGCCGCTGCGGACCACCGCCGGCTTCAGCTTGCAGGTGGATGCGGGCCTTGAAGCCCTCGACCGCGCCGACATCATCCTGATCCCCTCCTGGCGGGACATCGCGGAAATTCCGCCGGCGCCGTTGCTCGACGCACTACGGGCCGCAGTCGGGCGGGGCGCCCAGGTGGTCGGGCTGTGTCTGGGCGCCTACGTCCTCGCCGCGGCCGGCCTGCTCGACGGACGGCGGGCGACCACCCATTGGGCCTATGCCGCGGATTTTGCCGCCCGTTATCCGCAAATCCAGGTCGATCCGGACGTGCTATATCTGCAGGATGGGCCACTGCTGACCTCGGCCGGCACCGCCGCCGGGCTGGATTGCTGCCTGCATCTGATCCGGCAGCAGCATGGCGCCGAGGTCGCCAACCGTCTGGCGCGGCGGCTGGTGGTGCCGCCGCACCGCCAGGGCGGGCAGGCCCAGTTCATCGACCAGCCGCTGCCGGCCCGACCCGGCGATTCCCGGCTGGCGGAACTGCTGGACTGGGTCCGCGCCCATCTCGATGCCGAACACAGCCTGGACAGCCTGGCGGCAAGGGCGCTACTGAGCCGGCGCAGCTTCACCCGCCACTTCCGGCAACTGACCGGGAGCACGGTGGGCGCGTGGCTGCTCGGCGAGCGGCTGGCGTTGTGCCAGCGCTTGCTGGAGTCGAGCGGCCACGGCATCGACGAGATCGCCCGGCTGGCCGGTTTCGCCTCGGCGGTGACCTTGCGCCACCATTTTCAGCAACGCTTCGGCGTTTCCCCCAGCGCCTGGCGGCAAACCTTCCGTGGTGGCGCATGAGGGACATTACCGCAAGCTCTGCCAGCCTTGCTCCCGGCTGGCGGCTGGGCTAACTTAGCCCTTGGCCGGCGGGAGGGCGGGCCATCCCGGAAAAAACAGGAGAAAAGGATGAATGGAATACGGCGCAAACTGATGGCAGGGAGTGCCGCGCTGCTGGGGCTGGGGCTTTCCGGCTGGGGGCGGGCGCAGTCCCGCAGTTTCCAGCTGGGCGTGGCGCCGCATACCAGCGCCCGGGTGATCATCGAGATGTATCAGCCGCTGCGGCTGGCGCTGGAAAAGGCACTGGGCCAGCCCGTCGAAGTCCAGACGGCGCCGGATTTCAACGAGTTCGCCCGGCGGGCGCTGGCCCAGGAATACGACCTGGCGGTCACCACCGGCCACCAGGCCCGGCTGATGCAGAGCGACGCCAGCTACCTGCCCCTGCTGACCTATAAGGCGGATTTCAAGGCGGTGGCGCTGGTGGCGCGGGACGGGGCGATCCGCCAGCCCCGCGACCTGAAGGGCCGGATCGCCCTCGGCCTGTCGCCCAGCTCGCTGGTGACCCTGTGGGGGCAGCACTGGTTGCGGCAGAACGGGATCAACGATGTCGTCGTCCGTTACGTCTCCGCCGCCGACAGTACGGCGCAACTGGTGCTGGCCGACGAAGGCGCGGTGGCCTTCCACTCGCTGGCCAATTTCCAGGGGCTGGCGCCGGAAATCCAGGCCCGGCTGCGCATTCTGGCCGAGAGTGAGCCGATGGCCGGCCGGGTCTATCTGCTGAACCGGCGCGAGGCGCAACGGCGGGAACGGATCGAGGCCACGCTGTGGAATTTCGCCGCGTCGGCGGAGGGCCAGCAGCACTTTGACCGTCACAAGCTGGAGGGCTACCGCAAGCTGAAGCCGCGGGAGCTGGAAATGATGGAACCCTTTGCCGCGGAAGTCCGGCAGATCCTGCGTCAGGACGGCAAATGATCCGACCCTGGCACTCCCTGCGCGGCCGCCTGTTGCTGCTGGCGCTGCTGGTCGAAGCGGTGATGCTGACGCTGCTGGTGACCAACAGCTTGCGGTTGCTGACGGACAACATGACCGAGCAGGCGCGGGAAAACGCCGAGCAGATCGCCCCGGTGCTCAATGCCGCGCTGGTGGCGCCGCTGGCGCAGCGGGACCACGCGACGCTGCGGGCGGTGGTCCAGGAAAGCCAGACGGCGCAGGGGTTCAGCTATCTGGCGGTGACGGACCGCCAGGGCAAGGTGCTGGCGCTGGCCGGCTGGCCGGAGGGCAGGCCGCTGCCCGCCGCCGACAACCAGTTCTCGATTTTCAAGCTGGGCGGGCTGCCGCGTTACGACGTGGTGACGCCGATCAACCTGTCCGGCCAGGCCCTGGGTCAGCTGCATTTCGGCCTCGACCTCAGCCGCATCGTCGCCGCCCACGGCCAGCTGCTCAATCAGGGCGTGGCGATTGCGCTGGGCGAATTGCTGCTGTCCGCCGGGCTGATGCTGCTGCTCGGCTATTACCTGACCCGCCACCTCGGGGCGCTGGCCAGGGCCAGCGAGGCGGTGGCGGCGGGCAATCTGACGCCGCAGCCGCTGGTCGAAGGCCGCGATGAGGTCGGGCGGCTGGCGGCGGCCTTCAACGCGATGTCCCGTGCCGTCGCCGAGCGGATCGGCGAGCTGACCGCGGCCCACGCCGATCAGGCCCGGCTGACCGAGGAGGTCGAGGCGGAGCGGGCGCGGCTGGCGGCGCTGCTGGAGAGCATGGCCTTCGGCGTGCTGTATGCCGACCCCGCCGGAAAGGTGGTCTATGCCAATCCGGCCTTCTGCCACCTCTGGGCGCTGCCGGAAGCGCCGGCGGCGCACACCTCCGAATTACTGCAGCTGCTGGGCGAGCGGGAAAACGAGCTGGCGGACTACCCGGCGCTGCGGGCGGCGCTGCAGGCGCGGCAGGAGGATTACGAGTTTTCCTGGCGCGACGGCCGCATCTACACGCTGCACCGCCGCCCGGTGCAGGACAGCCACGGCCAGCCGCTGGGGGCGATGTGGGTGTTCGAGGATGTCACCGATGCCCGGCTGACCGCGCAGCAGCTGATCGCCGCCCGCGACGCCGCCGAGCAGGCCAGCCGCGCCAAGGCCGCGTTCCTGGCGACGATGAGCCACGAGGTGCGGACGCCGATGAACGGCATCATCGGCATGACCGACCTGGCGCTGCAGACCGAGCTGAGCGGCGAGCAGCGGGAATACCTGCAATGGGCCAAGTCCTCGGCGGAAAGCCTGCTGACCATCCTCAACGACATCCTCGACTTTTCGAAGATCGAAGCCGGGCGGATGGAGCTGGAAAGCGTGCCGCTCGACATCCCGGCCTTGCTGAACCACATCGTCGGGCTGTTTTCCGCCGACGCGCAGAAAAAGGGGCTGGCGCTGAGCTGGCGGGCCGAAGGGGCGCTGCCGGGCAATCTGGCCGGCGACCCGGTGCGGCTGCGGCAGATTCTGACCAACCTGGTGTCCAACGCGATCAAATTCACCGCCAGCGGCAGCGTGACGCTGGCGGTCTGGGCGCAGCCGCTGGAAGGCGACGGCCGGGAGCGGCTGCACTTCACCGTCGCCGACACCGGCATCGGCATTCCGGTGGACAAGCGGGAGCACATCTTCTCGCCCTTCACCCAGGCCGAGCGCTTCATCACCCGCAAATTCGGCGGCACCGGCCTGGGGCTGACCATCGTCGCCCGGCTGGTCGAGCTGATGTACGGCCGCATCTGGCTGGAGAGCGAACCGGGGCGCGGCACCACCTTCCACTTCACCATCGGCTTCGGCCGGATCAACCCGGTCCGACCGCAGGCGGAAGCCGGCGAAATCCATGACCTTCCCGGCGCCCGCATCCTGCTGGTCGAGGACACGCCGGTGAATCAGCGGCTGGGCCAGGTGATCCTGCAGAAACACGGCTACAAGGTGACGCTGGCCGAGGACGGGCTGGTGGCGCTGAACCTGCTCGCTGCCCAGGAATTCGACCTGATCCTGATGGACGTGCAGATGCCCAACATGGACGGCCTGGAAGCGACCCGCCGGCTGCGGCAGCTCGAAGCCGCCGGGCGCCGCCGCACCCCGGTCGTGGCGCTGACCGCCAACGCCCTCGCCGGCGACCGGGAAACCTGCCTCGCCGCGGGGATGGACGACTTCCTCGCCAAACCCTTTCACGCCGACGAGATGTACGCCGTCGTCGGCCGCCACCTGGGCTGAACGCCCGCGCCGCTGCCCCGCCGCGGGCGGCGGCTGGCGGGCCGGCGGCTTCCCGCACGCGGTCGCCGGCCTCCGCTCCCGCCACGCTCCGCCCGCGGCAGCCGCCTGCTCACCCGGCATTTCCCCGTGGCGCCGGGGCGGCTGCCCAGGTTTGACTTTCCCCGCCCCTGTCGGTATCGTCCCCGCCGTTGCGCCGATTTGAACTCAGCTTGCGGGCGCCTTAATAAATTTGCTAAAGCGAGACATGGTGTCAGCCCACCCAGTCCCGCATTAGCCGACTGGGTTTTTTGTTTCTGGAAGCCATGAACGAGCCAAATTCCGTCGGGTTGGTGGCGCCGCAGACGGCGCACTTCGACCAGCCCATCACCCTCAAATGCGGGGCCAGCCTGCCCGGTTTCGCCCTGGTTTATGAAACCTACGGCCAGCTGAACGCGGCGCGCAGCAATGCGGTGCTGGTCTGCCACGCCCTGTCCGGCAGCCACCACGTCGCCGGCTATTACGATCCGGCGCGCAAGGCCGCGACGCTGGGCTGGTGGGACAACCTGGTCGGGCCGGGCAAACCGCTCGATACCAACAAATTCTTCGTCGTCGGGGTCAATAACCTCGGCGGCTGCTACGGCTCCACCGGGCCGATGAGCACCAATCCGGCGACCGGCAAGCCCTATGGCGCCGATTTCCCGCTGGTGATGGTCGAGGATTGGGTCGCGGCGCAGGCGCGGCTGGCCGACCTGCTCGGCATCGACACTTGGGCGGCGGTGATCGGCGGTTCGCTGGGCGGCATGCAGGCGCTGCAATGGACGCTGGCCTACCCGGAGCGGGTGCGGCATGGCCTGGTGATCGCCTCGGCGCCCAAGCTGACCGCGCAGAACATCGCCTTCAACGAAGTGGCGCGGCAGGCCATCCTGTCCGACCCGGATTTCCATGGCGGCCACTATTACGAGCACGGCGTGGTGCCGCGCAACGGCCTGCGGCTGGCGCGGATGGTCGGCCACATCACCTATCTGTCCGACGACGCGATGGCGGAGAAATTCGGTCGCCAGATGCGCAGCAGCCAGCACCAGTTCAGCTACGAAGTCGATTTCGAGATCGAGTCCTACCTGCGCTACCAGGGCGATAAGTTCGCCGGCTTCTTCGACGCCAACACCTATCTGCTGACCACCAAGGCGCTGGATTACTTCGACCCGGCCTACGCCTACGGCGGCAATCTGGTCGCGGCGCTGGCGCGGGCGCGGGCGGATTTCTTCGTCGCCTCCTTCACCACCGACTGGCGCTTTGCCCCGCAACGCAGCCGGGAGATCGTCTATGCGCTGCTGCAGAACCAGCGCAACGTCTGCTACGCCGAAGTGGATTGCAGCGCCGGCCACGACTCCTTCCTGCTCGACGACCCCTATTACCACGCCGCACTGACGGCCTACCTGGAGCGGATTGCACCATGACCCATTCCTACGGCCGTTTCGATTTCGACATCATCGCCCGCTGGATCAAGCCCGGCGAACGGGTGCTTGACCTGGGCTGCGGCGACGGCAGCCTGCTGCGGGAACTCAAGGAACAACGCGGGGTGCTGGGCTACGGCGTCGAAAACGACCCGGACAGCATCACCGCCTGCATCCGCAACGGCATCAACGCCCTGCATTTCGACCTGGAACAGGGCCTGGCCGGCTTCCAGGACGACTCCTTCGACCATGTGATCATGTCCCTGTCGCTGCAGACGGTGCGCCACACCGAAAAGCTGCTGCGGGAAATGCTGCGGGTAGGCCACGAAGCCGTGGTTTCCTTCCCCAACTTCGGCTACCACCGCCACCGGGAAGCGATTGCCGCCGGGCGGATGCCGGTGTCGCGCCACCTGCCCTTCCAGTGGTACGACTCGCCCAACCTGCGCTTCTTCACGATTGCCGACTTCGAAGACCTCTGCGCCCGGATTCCGGTGCGGATCTGCGAGTTGCAGGCTTTCGCCGAAGGCAAGCCGGTGCACGACAACCCCAACCTCACCGCCGACATCGCGCTGTACCGGCTGGCGCGGGGCTTATCAGGCGAAAGCCTGCAACTCGCAGATCCGCA
>JBEBBF010000219.1:0-4474 GCA_041158545.1 Pseudomonadota bacterium
GACCCGAAGCGGATCAAGCCGATTGTCGATGTCGCCCGCGTCCGCTTCGAGGATACGCAGGCGATGCGCCGCGAGCTCGACGAGATTTCGCGCAAGCTGTCCGACCGCAAGCTGGTCGACAAGGCCAAGGGCGTTCTCATGAAAGCGCGCGGCCTCGATGAGGATGCGGCCTACCACGCCATGCGCAAGCTGGCCATGGAGCGTGGTCAGTCGATGGCCAAGGTGGCGCGCGACGTTATCGACATGGCGCGGGTGCTGCTCTAAAGCTGTGCAGCCGAAGCGCATGCTGCACTGCAATAGTGCATCGAGTTGCTTCCTCCAGCACCAGAAATCAAGCCGCCAAGTCATTGAAAATAAAGTAATACTAATTAACTAGTACTAAATAACTACTCCTGGCACGGCCATTGCAATAGTTCTCTCAAAACGCACGGTCAATGGCGGCCGGGCGAGAGTCGAGTAATACCGATTCAAGGACAAGGGCGTCCATCCGAGCTGCCACCCGGCGGCCAGGATGTGACGCCCATTTTGTTTTTAGATTCTCGCAATCAAGGAGCAAGCAATGGAAGACAAGAAACTGGCCGTAGCGGATGTCGCAACTGACAAACCCTCCTTTTCACGTCGTGATTTCGTTTCAACAGCCTTGGGAGCCTCTCTGATGGCCATGGTACCCCCCGGCGTTCGCAGCGGTGCCTGGGCCGCTGGTTCGGACGCCCCCGAAAAGAAGGAAGTCCGTATCGGCTTCATCCCGCTCACCGATTGCGCCTCCGTCGTCATGGCCGCGGTCAACAAGTTCGATGAAAAATACGGCATCAAGATCATCCCGACCAAGGAAGCCTCCTGGGCTTCGGTGCGCGACAAGCTGGTCAACGGCGAAATCGACGCGGCCCACGTGCTCTATGGCCTGATCTACGGCGTGCAGCTGGGTATTGGCGGGCCGAAGAAGGACATGGCCGCGCTGATGACCCTGAACAACAACGGTCAGGCCATCAGCCTGTCCAACCAGCTCAAGGAAAAAGGCGCCACCGATGGTTCCAGCCTGGCCAAGCTGGTCGCGAAGAAGGAACGGGAATTCACATTTGCCCAGACCTTCCCGACCGGTACCCATGCAATGTGGCTGTATTACTGGCTGGCCTCCCAGGGCATCAACCCGATGAAGGACGTCAAGACCATCACCGTGCCCCCGCCGCAAATGGTCGCCAACATGCGGGTCGGCAACATGGATGGTTTCTGCGTCGGCGAACCCTGGAACAACCGCGCCATCGTGGACAACATCGGCTTCACCGCCGTGACCACCCAGGACATCTGGACCGATCATCCGGAAAAGGTGCTCGGTACCACCGCCGAATTCGTCCAGAAGTACCCGAATACCGCCCGCGCCATGGTTGCCGCGATTCTGGACGCCGGCAAGTGGATCGACGCTTCCCTGGGCAACAAGCAGAAGACCGCCGAAACCATTGCCCAGAAGGCCTATGTGAACACCGATACCGACGTGATCGTCGCGCGGATGCTCGGCCGCTACCAGAATGGTCTGGGCAAGGTGTGGGATGACCCGAACCACATGAAGTTCTTCAACGATGGCGCGGTGAATTTCCCCTACCTCTCGGACGGCATGTGGTTCATGACCCAGCACAAGCGCTGGGGTCTGCTGAAAGATCACCCCGACTACCTGGCCGTGGCCAAGGCCGTCAATCGGGTCGATATCTACAAGCAGGCCGCATCGGCAGCGGGCGTGTCGCTGCCCAAGAGCGACATGCGCAGCCACAAGCTGATCGACGGCGTGGTCTGGGACGGCAAGGATCCGAAGAAATACGCCGATTCCTTCAAGGTCAAGGCTTGAGGAGCCGGACATGAGCAGCCTGACCCTGAGTTCCGCGGTGGGGGAAACCCCCACCAAACCCGTTGCCCCGGTGAAGTCCGCCGCAAGCGCTCCGGCGGTTGTGGCAGCCGCGGCGCCCGCCGCGCCGGTGGTGCCCCGTGCCACCTTGGGCGAGATCCTGATGCCGATGCTGAAAATGCTGCTGCCGCCGGTTTTCGGCCTGGCCCTGTTCATTGGCATCTGGTACGTCGCGACGCTGGGCGCCTCCGGGTTGCCCGGCCCGGTGCAGACCTGGAATGAAGCGGTGGTGGTGTTTTCCGATCCGTTTTACCAGAACGGCCCCAACGATCAGGGGATAGGCTGGAACATCATGTCTTCGCTGAAGCGGGTGGGGATTGGTTTCGGCATCGCCGCACTGGTGGGCATCCCGCTCGGCTTCATCCTCGGTCGCTTCAGCTTCATGAGCGACATGGTGAATCCGCTGATCAGCCTGCTGCGTCCGGTGTCGCCGCTGGCCTGGCTGCCGATCGGCCTGCTGGTGTTCAAGAAGGCGGACCCGGCCGCGACCTGGACCATCTTCATCTGTTCGATCTGGCCGATGATCCTGAATACCGCCCAGGGCGTGCAGCGGGTGCCGCAGGATTACCTGAACGTGGCGCGGGTGCTGGCGCTGTCCGAATGGAAGGTCGTCACCAAGATCCTGTTCCCGGCGGTACTGCCCTACATGCTGACCGGTATCCGGCTGTCGATCGGGACCGCCTGGCTGGTGATCGTCGCTGCGGAAATGCTGACCGGCGGCGTCGGGATCGGCTTCTGGGTCTGGGACGAATGGAACAACCTCAAGGTTGAACACATCATCATCGCCATCTTCGTGATCGGCATCGTCGGCTTGCTGCTGGAACAACTGCTGATCCAGATCGCCAAGCGCTTCTCCTACGAGCATTCCTGAGCGGAGCATGACCATGGACAAGTTCGTCAATATCGAAAACGTTGGCCAGACCTTCGACACCAAGAAGGGCAAGTTCGTCGCGCTGCGGGACATTCACCTGAACATCCGGCAAGGGGAATTCATCGCGCTGATCGGCCACTCCGGCTGCGGCAAATCGACGCTGCTCAACCTGATCGCCGGGCTGACTCAGCCGACCAGCGGCGTCCTGCTCTGCGATGGTCGCGAAATCGGCGGTCCGGGGCCGGAGCGGGCGGTGGTGTTCCAGAACCACTCGCTGCTGCCCTGGCTGACCTGTTTCGACAATGTCTACCTGGCGGTGGAGCGGGTGTTCAGCCAGAAGGAAAGCAAGGCCAAGCTGAAGCAGCGCACCCACGATGCTCTGGCCCTCGTCGGCCTGACCCATGCGGAAAACAAGTTCCCGCATGAAATTTCCGGCGGGATGAAGCAGCGGGTGGGGATTGCCCGGGCGTTGTCGATGCAGCCCAAGGTGCTGCTGATGGATGAGCCCTTCGGCGCGCTTGATGCCCTGACCCGGGCCAAGCTGCAGGATGAGCTGATGAAGATTTGTGAAGCCACCAAGGCCACCGTGGTGATGGTGACCCACGATGTGGATGAGGCCGTGCTGCTCTCCGACCGCATCGTGATGATGACCAACGGTCCGGCGGCGACCATCGGCGAAATCCTCGAAGTCAATCTGCCCCGGCCGCGGACCCGGCTGACGCTGGCGCATGACCCGGCTTACATCGACTACCGGGCTGCGGTGCTGGAGTTCCTGTACCAGAAGCAGGCCCACGTCGAAAAACAGGCCGCCTGATTTCCGCCTGCACCGAATTTGCCACACCGATCTCTCTCCGCTGTGTAAAGACGACTCTCCTGGTCTACAGCGTTAAGCCCGCCGCAAGGCGGGCGTTTTTTTCGGGCGAAAAAAAGCCCGGTTCAGACCGGGCATGGGGGAAGGCGGAACCGCTCAACGGGGATAGAGCGGCAGCGTGTGGGTCTGGCTAAGGTGCTGGTAGGCGGTGGATAGCTCGGTGGCGTGTTGCAATTCCCCGTGTTCCAGCGCGTGTTCGATGTTTTCCAGCATCATCCGGTGCAGGTTGCAGATACCTTCCGGCGAGTTCAGCAGGCTGCTGCTCATTTCCGCCGCCAGCACCAGCGGAATGTGTTCGTGCTCGGCGATGGCTTCGATTTCGCTGCAATCCAGATCGCAGTAATCCAGCAAGTCCTTGAGTGACAACATGGCCATGTCTCCTTGCGATGGTGGGTGATCCGGCGGGATTTTCGACGGCACGAAAAAGCCACGCCTCTGTGTTTCCGTTTTATTTCACTATAGGTGAGACATGGGGGGATTCAAGTTCGCGGTGGCGCTGCCGATAACGCGCCTCGTCTTAGCTGCGGGTCAGCCGGGCGAGGGTGGGGCCGAGGTCGAGGCCGGTGCCTTGCTGCAGTGCCTCGGCCGCAGCGGTCAGGGCTTCCTGCGGAGGAAAGGGGGCGTCGCCCAGCAGGGCGATGACATTGCCGCTGGGGCTGGCCGGCAGCCCGTGCAGGCGTTCACCGGCGATCCGTTCCAGTTGCGCCCGCCGCGCCGGAAAGTCCGGATTGCGGCCCAGCAGGTTCAGGGCTGCCCAGCCTGCGGGCTGCAAGCGGGCCAGGCAGGCGGCGATGAAGTCATGTCTGTCCAGGGAATCTCTTTTGCCGTCTTCTTGTTT
>JBEBBF010000220.1:0-3238 GCA_041158545.1 Pseudomonadota bacterium
GTGGCGGCGGCGCTGACAAAGCGCGGGCAGACCAGCTCTTCAGGGTTCGGGGCGCCGGCGATTTCCAGCGAAACCGCCGCGGCGAAGCCGGACCAGAGACTGAAGCAGAGCGGCAGCAGGAGGAAACGGCGGCAGGACATGGTCAATTCATTCCAGGGCAGGTTGAAGCAGGGCAGCGCGGGATTTTCCGTTGCGGCGTGCGACGGCGACGACGGTGGTTTCCGGCGCTTCCCGGTGGGCGCGTCGCATTCTATACAATGCGGGCCGGTGCCTTTGTCGTCATCGCCTTCCCGACCGGACACCGCGCCAGGAAAAGCCTGCAGCCCCCGCCCTTGTCAGGAGTTCGCATGACGGACCCAGCTGGAAAGACGGAGAACACCGACACCCCGCCCGCAGAGCGCCCCGGATTGTATCCGGCGCTGCCTGCGGCGCAGGGTCGGCTTGCGCCCGTGACGGCGGAAAGCGGGGGCGAGGCGGTGGCCGGGGTGGGCGAAGAGGCCGGCGCTGGCTCCGATCCTGAGGCGGGCAAGGCGTCGGGCAGTGAGGCGGGCGGCGGGAAAGGTGCGCTTCCGGCCGCAAGCCGGCGTCCGCTTTGGCTGCGCCGCCGGAGCATCGGCGCGCTGGGCTTGTTTGGCCTGGGCGGGGTGATTGCGGTTGCAGGTTTGTGGGGCGGGCTGTGGTCGGACAAGGATGCTTCGGACAACGGCGCCCAGTCCGCCAGCGATGCCGCCGCTTCGGCGCCCAGCCCGAGCGAAGAGGCGATCCGGACGTTCACCGACAATTACGACGCGGAAAAGATCGCCAACCACTACGCGGCGAGATTCGGGCGCAACCCGGATGAGCTGCTGAGCATCGTGCACCACACCGCCGTCGCCGCCCGGGAAAACAAGCTCAGTCCCTTCCTGCTGCTGGCGATCATCGCCCATGAATCCCGCTTCCTCCCGTCCGCCCGCAACAATGCCGGCGCCGAAGGGCTGATGCAGATTGTCAGCACCGTGCACAAGAAACGCTACGCGCCCTATGGCGGCATCCGGATGGCCTATTTGCCGGAGGTGAATATCCGGATCGGCGCCACGATCCTCCGGGATTGCATCGCCCTGACCAAGTCCGTCCGCGGCGGCCTGCGTTGCTACGCCGGGGCGATCAACAGCGATGATGCTTTCGTCGATTACGTGCTGGGCGAGGCGACGATGATCAAGAGGATGGCCTCGCTGTCGCCGGGGCGCTGAGCCGGCTTTTTCCTGCATTCCTTTGCGCTGGGGGCTTTATCCGCGCTGAATGCGGGTATTTCCCTGCGATTTCGGCGGTTTTGTCTGGCGTCATGGGCAGGCAAGGACGTAGACATTTCTTGTTGTGCTGGTTTAACGCCTTTAACATCCCGCTGCCGTATCCGGCGCCGGGGGCAGACGCTTCCGGAATCTTCAAGCACAGGAGGATGGGATGAGTCAGGAAGCACAGTTTCGGGAACAGGGCTGGATCAAGCAGGGCGACAAGGGTAAGTCCTGCTATGTCCTGCGCGCAAAACGCAGCGCAGCGAGGGATTCTTCCAGGGTGGCGCTGCTGATCGCCAATTCGGAATATCTGAACCTGGAGCCGATTCCGGCCATTCAAACCGGGACGAAGGCGCTGGGGGAAAAGCTGGCGGCCTGTGGTTTTGATGTGACCCTGTTGCTGGATCCCAGCGGCCAGGAAGTGCGGCGGCATCTGGGGCTGCAGGTGGAGAGCGGCAAGGATCTCTATCTGGTCTACTTTGCCGGGCAGAACCATTTCGACGGCGAACAGAACCATCTGTATCCCACGGACGCGGTCATGGCGGGGCAGCTCGCGCATCGCTTGTTCGGGATTTCCGTGCCGCTGCTGTTGTCGCTGCTGGCCCTGGACCGTAGCCCGAAGCGCTTCCTGCTGCTGGACCTCCTGAACTGGAATTTGACCGGACAGGGCGCGAGTCTGCCGGCGGAGCAGGGGCTGCAAGCCCTGGCTGTCCCCGCAGGGGTCACCCTGGTCAGTGCCGCCCAACACAGCATGACCGGCTCCAGCACCGAACCCTGGTCCGATGCCTTCATGCAGGCCCTGTTGCCGGCGCTGGAGCAGCCGGGGCTGGCTTCCACGGCCGTGTTCCAGCAGGTGGCGGATGCGGTCAGCGCCCGCACGGGCGGCAAGCAGCAAGCCTGGAGCCGCAGCGGCACGCCTGGGCCGGAGTGCGTGTTTTTCGAACCGGCCAGCCCGGTCAGCGCCGGCGGGGTGCCGATTCCGCCGCCGGTTTTTGCCGCGGGCGACGATCCTCTCGCCTGGATTCTGGCTGACCGCAGTGCGAAAGAAACGGATGCGGACCAGGCGCTGCGCCAGCAGGCCAAGGCGGGCGATGGCCGGGCGCTGCTGAGCTTGTCCAGCCGTTACCGGAAAGATTGGTCCGACCTGGAGCAGGCCAGGCTGAAAGCCGCGCATCTGCTCCGGCTGGCCGCAGAAACCGGGCTGCCCGAGGCGATGCATCTGCTGGGTTCGTACTATTTCACGGCGATGAAGCCGTTCGTCCTGCATGGCCCCGAGGCCTTGCGTTTGTTCCGTCTGGCCGCCGAAGCCGGCCATGCCCCGGCCCAGGATGATATGGGGATGATGTACGAGGAAGGCAATGAGGTTGCGGCGGACCTGAACGAGGCCATCCGCTGGTATCAACGGGCTGCTGCGCAAGGCCACCAGCCCGCGACGGAAAACCTGGAGCGGCTGGCCAAGGCCGCGAAGGGCAAGTAGTCGCTGTGTTCTCAGGGGCTGCGGCCCCTGAACTTTTCAGCAGGCTGCCCGGCTTGCGACACGCCGGGCAAATTGTGCTGAAGGTGTGAAATTGGTCTGATGCTCTCCTGCTTGTGGCGAGCCGCAGTTGCGGCTGTGGCTTCGTCACTATGATGTTTCCCCTGGGCCGCGGCTCTGTGTTCCTGAACCGTCCGGGCCGGCTGGAAATGCCAGGGGGAGCGATGCAGCAGCGTCTTGCGGAGAGCAGCAAACAGGAAGCGGTCCCACAGCGGCGGGGTGCGCCTGCGCTGAGTCTGGCCGGGCCGTTGGCCGGCGACATGCAGGCCATTCAGGGCAAGGCAGAAGGTTTTGCCGCCGGCTTGCCGACCACCAGGCTGGCGACGCTGGCGCAACAGGCCCGACCGCCACTACAAAAAGCTCCGGTTAAGGCCCCGGCCGGCGCTGCCGCCAGCGGCGACGCGCATCCGGCAAATCGGACCGGTCTGCCAGA
>JBEBBF010000221.1:0-2891 GCA_041158545.1 Pseudomonadota bacterium
CTCGATGGACCTGCTGATGTCCACGCCGCTGCGCATCTGTGGCGAAGTCATCCTGCGCATCCACCAGAATCTGCTGAGTCGGGAAGAGGGCCTGGACAAGATCACCAAGGTCTATTCCCACGCCCAGTCCCTGGCCCAGTGCCACGAATGGCTGAACCGCAACCTGCCCGGCGTGCCGCGCATTTCGGTGGCCAGCAATTCCCTGGCGGCACAGATGGCCGCGGAAGAAGAGGGCGTCGCCGCGATTGCCGGCGAAGCCGCCGCCGAGCGCTTCAGCCTGCCCAAGCTGGTGCCGAACATCGAGGACGAGCCGAACAACACCACCCGCTTCCTGGTGCTGGGCCGGCACGATGCCGGTCCTTCCGGCCGCGACAAGACCTCACTGATCATGTCTGCCCCCAACCGCACCGGCGCGCTGCACGAACTGCTGATGCCGTTCTCGACCGCCGGCGTGTCGATGACCCGACTGGAATCCCGCCCGGCGCGGCATGCGCTGTGGGAGTACGTTTTCTACGTCGACATTGACGGCCACCGCGACGAGCCGCGGGTCAAGGAAGCCCTGGCGGCGCTGACCCAGCGGGCGGCCTACCTGAAAGTGCTGGGCTCCTACCCGGTCGCTGTTTACTGATTCCCGAACCGATTCCCGAAGCAAGGAAAAGCATGAGCCTGAGCGAACACGCCCTGACCTACGTCCGCGCCATTTCCCCCTACCAGCCGGGCAAGCCCATCACCCAGCTCGCCCGCGAAATGGGCCTGCCGGTGGAAAAGATCGTCAAGCTGGCCTCCAACGAAAACCCCCTGGGCATGAGCCCGAAGGCCAAGCGGGCGGTCGAAGACGCCATCGCCGGCATCGAGCGTTACCCTGATCAATACGACCTGATCGCCGCGCTGGCCGAACGTCTGGGCGTCGGCATGAACCAGGTGGTGCTGGGCAACGGCTCCAACGACGTGCTCGACCTGATCGCCCGGGTGTTCCTGGCGCCGGGCCGCTCCAGCGTCTTTTCCCAGCACGCCTTCGCCGTGTATCCGCTGGCCACGCTTGCTGCCGGCGCCGAATGCATCGTCGCCCCGGCCAAACATTACGGTCATGACCTGGACGCGATGGCTGCCGCCGTGCGTCCGGACACCCGGCTGGTGTGGATCGCCAATCCCAACAACCCGACCGGCAACTTCCTGCCTTACCCGGCGGTGCGCGCCTTCCTCGAAGCGCTGCCGAAGGACGTGGTCGTGGTGCTGGACGAGGCCTACAACGAATACCTGCCGCCGGCCGAGCGCCAGGACACCGCCGGCTGGGTGAAGGATTTCCCCAATCTGGTCATCACCCGCACCTTCTCGAAGATTTTCGGTCTGGCCGGGCTGCGGATCGGCTACGCGCTGGCTTCGCCGGAAGTCGCCGACCTGATGAACCGGGTGCGCCAGCCTTTCAACTGCAACAACCTGGCCCTGGCCGCGGCGATTGCCGCGCTGGACGACCATACTTTCGTCGCCGACAGCTACCAGCTGAACCGCCGCGGCATGGAACAACTGGTCGCCGGGCTGAAGCGTCTGGGCCTGGAACACATCCCGTCGCACGGCAATTTCGTGACCTTCCGCGCCGGCAACAGCGCCGCCGCGACGGCCGAAGTCAATCAGCGCCTGCTGAAGCAGGGCGTGATCGTCCGGCCGATCGGAGGCTATGGCTTGCCCGAGTGGCTGCGGGTGACCATCGGTACCGAGCCGGAAAACAGCCGCTTCCTCGACGCCCTGCAGCAATCCCTCTAAGCGGGAGCCGGGTGTGGGCTTCGAGTTTGATAAAGTCGTCATTTTCGGCCCCGGCCTGATCGGCGGCTCCTTTGCGCTGGGGCTGAAGGCCGCGGGCGCGGTCGATGAGGTGGTCGGCTTTGGCCGCCGCCTCAGTTCGCTGAAGGAAGCCCAGGATCTGGGCGTGATCGACCGGGTCGGGATCAACCCGGCCCACGAAGTCGGCGACGCCGATCTGGTGCTGCTGGCCACACCAGTGGGCCAGATGCCGGAATTGTTCGCCAGCATCGCCCCCTATCTGGGCAGCCATACGCTGGTGACCGACGGCGGCTCCACCAAACACGACGTGGTTGCCGCCGCCTACGCCGGGCTTGGCGACAAGGTGGCGCAATTCGTCCCGGCGCACCCGATTGCCGGTGCCGAAAACAGCGGCGCCTCTGCAGCCCGCAGCGACCTTTACTACCGCAAGAAAGTGGTGGTGACGCCGCTGCCGGAAAACACCGACGAAACCCTGGACCGGGTCAAACGCGCCTGGTCCCTGTGCGGTGCCGATATTTATGAGCTGGACCCGGCGGACCACGACCGGGTTTTCGCCGCCGTGAGCCACCTGCCGCATCTGCTGTCGTTTGCGCTGGTGCATGACCTGGCGGTGCGGCCCGATTCCGACATGTTCTTCACCTTTGCCGCGTCCGGCTTCCGCGATTTCACCCGGATCGCCGCCAGCCACCCGGAAATGTGGCGCGACATCTGTCTGGCCAACCGCCCGGCGCTGCTGCAGGAACTGGACGCCTACCGCAGCCAGCTCGACCTGCTGCGCGATGCGCTGGATCAGGGCGACGGCAGCCGGCTGGAGGAAGTCTTCGGCATCGCCCGCACGGCCCGGCGCGCCTGGGCGGCGGACAAGGGCTGAGCGGTGCGCCTGCTTGCGCTGGACGCCACGACCGAGCGGGCCAGTTGCGCGCTGTGGTCGGACGGAGAAAGCCTGAGTCGGGATTGCCCCCTCGGCCCCTCCCATTCGGAAACCCTGCTGCCGACGCTGTCGGCCTTGCTGGCCGAGGCCGGCTGGGATTTTTCGCAACTGGACGCGATTGCCTTTGGTGCCGGCCCCGGCGCCTTCACCGGACTGCGGGTTGCCGCCGCCTGCGCCCAGG
>JBEBBF010000222.1:0-5076 GCA_041158545.1 Pseudomonadota bacterium
CCGGCGTCCTCGGGGAACTGGCTGGTGCGCAGGCTGCGGACTTCGCGGATGCGGGCGATGGAGCGGTGATGCACGTCGGCGCCGAATTCCTGGTCGCGGAAGACCGTCAGGCCTTCCTTCAGCGACAGCTGGAACCAGTCGCGGCAGGTCACCCGGTTGCCGGTCCAGTTATGGAAGTATTCGTGGGCGACGACCTGGTCGATGTTTTCGTAATCGAGGTCGGTGGCGACGTCCGGGCGGGCCAGCACATATTTGGTGTTGAAGATGTTGAGGCCCTTGTTTTCCATCGCGCCCATGTTGAAGTCGCCGACGGCGACGATCATGTAATGGTCGAGGTCACATTCCAGGCCGAAGCGGGCTTCGTCCCACTGCATCGATTTTTTCAGCGCCGCCATCGCGTGCGGGCATTGGTCCAGCTTGCCCGGCTCGACGTAGATCGCCAGTTGCACGTCGCGGCCGGAGGGGGTGCGGTACTGGTCGCGCAGCACGTCCAGTTGCGCGGCGACCACGGCGAACAGATAGGCCGGTTTCGGGAAGGGGTCTTCCCAGCAGGCCCAGTGGCGGCCGGGGTCGCCGGCTTCGTCGCCGCTGGCCACCGGGTTGCCGTTGGCCAGCAGCACCGGCAGGCTGGCGCGGTCGGCGTGCAGCGTGACCCGATAACGGGACATCACGTCCGGCCGGTCGGGGAACCAGGTGATGCGGCGGAAGCCCTGGGCTTCGCACTGGGTGAAGTAGCCGTTGGCGGAGCGGTAGAGCCCGCTCAGCTTGGTGTTGCGGTCCGGCTGGATGCGGGTGATCAGTTCCAGGGTGCAGGCGGCGGGCAGCCCGGCCAGCCGCAGGTGGTCGGCGTCGAGCTGGTAATCGTCGGCGCCGAGGGTCCGGCCGTCGAGACTGACGCCCAGGGTTTCCAGTTCGTTGCCATCGAGCACCAGCACGGCGTCGGCGGCCGCCGCCGGGTTCCGCCGCAGCTGCAGCCGGCTGGACACGGTGACGCCGTCGGCGCGGAAATCGAGGTCGAGCTCCACCTGATCGATCAGGAAGGCGGGCGGGGTGTAATCCTTGAGATAAACGGTTTGCGGTGCGGTGCTCATGGGAATTCAGCCAGAAAAATCGGAATCAGACCGCGACCGGCGCGGCAATGTGGGGGTGCGGGTCATAGCCTTCAAGCTGGAAATCCTCGAAGCGGAAGGCAAACAGGTCGCGCACTGCCGGGTTCAGCCGCATCTGCGGCAGAGGCCGGGGCGCCCGGCCGAGTTGCAGCCGGGTCTGCTCGAAATGGTTGTTGTAAAGGTGGGCGTCGCCCAGGGTATGAACGAAGTCGCCGGGCTTGAGGTCGCAGACCTGGGCCAGCATCAGCGTCAGCAGCGCGTAGGAGGCAATGTTGAAGGGCACGCCGAGGAAGATGTCGGCGCTGCGCTGGTAGAGCTGGCAGGACAGGCGGCCGTTGGCAATGTAGAACTGGAACAGGCAGTGGCAGGGCGGCAGCGCCATCCGGTCCACGTCGGCCGGGTTCCACGCGGTGACGATGTGGCTGCGGGAGTCCGGGTTGCGGCGCAGCTGGTCGAGCAACTGGCGGATCTGGTCCACTTCGGCGCCATCGCGGCCGGGCCAGTGCCGCCACTGGTGGCCATAGACCGGGCCGAGGTCGCCGTTGGCGTCGGCCCATTCGTCCCAGATGCGGACGCCGTTGTCGCGCAGGTAGCCAATATTGGTGTCGCCCTGCAGGAACCACAGCAGTTCGTGGATGATGGATTTGAGATGCAGCTTCTTGGTGGTCAGCAGCGGAAAGCCGTCTTCCAGGTTGAAGCGCATCTGCCAGCCGAACACCGAGCGGGTGCCGGTGCCGGTCCGGTCGGCTTTGTCGTGGCCGTGGTCCAGAACGTGCCGCATCAGATCAAGATATGCCTGCATGGCCGTGATTGCCCAAAAAATGGAGCCCGCTATGCTAATCCATAATCGAAACACGGCAGCCAGCGTGGCTGCACTTTCATAGCCCCGGAGGAGACGACGATGACGCGGACGCTGCAGGGAAAACGCATCCTGGTGACCCAGGCGGAGGAATTCATGGGGCCGATGCTCTGCCAGGTGCTGGCGGAGCAGGGCGCCGAGGTGTTGGCCAGCGTGGCGCCGCTGACCGCGCCGGAAGCGGCAGCGGCCCTGCTGGCGGAGGTCGGGCCGCTGGATGCGCTGGTGGCCAATCTGGCGCTGCCGGCACCGGGCACGCCGTTGCTGGCGGTGGATGAGGAAGAATGGCGCGAGGTCTTCGCGGTGCTGGTGGACCCGCTGCCGCGGCTGGTCCGGGCGGCGGTGCCGGGAATGCAGGCCCGCGGCGGCGGCCGGATTCTGGTGATGGGCAGCGCTTCGGCCTTGCGCGGCATGCGGCGGGCGTCGACCTACAGCGCCGCCCGTGGCGCCCAGCTGGCTTACGTTCAGGCGGCCGGGGTGGAACTGGCGCCCTTGAACATCCAGCTCAACGCCATCGCCCAGAATTTCGTCGATAACCCGACCTATTTCCCGCCCGAGGTGCAGCAGAACCCCCGCTTCCAGGAAAGGTTGCAGCGGGAGGTGCCGCTGGGGCGGCTGGTTTCGGCGCGGGAGGACGCGGAGTTCGCCGCCTACCTCTGCAGCGACGCCGCCCGCTGCTTCGTCGGCCAGGTTTTCCCGGTCTGCGGCGGCTGGGTGGTGCGCTAGGGGCCAGGGCTGGCCGCGGCGACAAGCGCGACTGTCAGCAGCGCAACGGGATAAACGGGGCGCTGCTGCGGCTTCCCCCTGCGGTCCGACGGCGGAAAACGCTATACTTTTTGCGTTTTGTGGGTCCGACGGACGAAAAAAAGGGGAAAAGGGATGCTGCGCAAGCTGTTTGCTGCCAAGGTCAATCATGCCCTGGCGGACCCGAAGGAGTTGCGTCGGGTGCTGGCGGGTCTGCCGGCCGATAATGCTTTCAAGTCCTTGGATGCCCTGGCCGGCTGGCTGGAATCCCTGCAGGGGTGCAAGGATTATCCGCTGGATGCGCTGTTCGACGTGGTCCGCCAGCTGGACGAGGCCGCCCAGCCCCACCTGCGCCACCTGGCGCGGGATTATCTGAATTCCCCCCGTTTGTCGAAGACCGAGGAAAAGCGGCTGTGGACCATCGTCCATGGTTTCTGGAGCCTCCTGGCCGGCATCTACGAGCAGATCCTGCAGCAGGCCGCCCGCCTGGGTGCCCAGGACAAGGCGTTGGCGATCCTGCCCCTGCTGACGGTGCGGCTGCTGCTGGCGCTGGGGGCGATGCTGAAGTGGCAGCAGTTCCGCTACGGGCCGATTCCCGGCGAAATCTGGCTGCGCCTGGGGCGGGCCTATCTCAGTGCCGAGGTCAGCGGCTTTTCGAGCCGGACGCTGCAGTTGTATCCCAACCAGCCGGGGATGACCTCGCCCAGCCAGGAGTACCTGAAGGCGCTGGTGTTCCATGCTTCGGCGCTGGATTGCCTGCTGCCGCAGGAGATCGAAATCGCCGAGCGGCTGATCGGCCATCTGCTGCCGGGCTTCCTGTTCACCACCGCGAGCCGGCCGGACAGCGTCTATTGGGTGGACCCGGCCAAGCCGATGCCGCCGGTGCGGCTGGCGCAGTTGCCGGAGGATTTGTCCTCGACCTTGCGTTTCTTCCAGCCTGGTGCCGCGCAGGAAAGCCTGCTGGCGCTGATCCGGCGGATCGAAAACGGCGGCGAGATGCTGATCGAGTTCAACCTGGGCGCCCAGTATCCGACCGAGCTGGTGCTGGCGGTGATGCGGCATCTGGCGGGCAACTGGGCGCCGATTCCGCCGCAGCGGGCGCATCGCCGTTACCGGGTCAAGCATCGCCTGGCGGTGCTGCCCGGATTTTCCAGCGCCCAGCAGGTGTTCCAGCCGGCGATTCCGCATCAGCCCGCGGGCAGTCGCGCCGAGAGCTGGGTGGTCAGCAACGTCAGCCGTGGCGGCCTGGGGGCGCGCATTCCTGAGATTCAGGGCGACTGGCTGAAGGTCGGCGCGCTGATCGCCGGGCAGCCGGAGGGCGGCGAGAACTGGCTGCTGGCGCTGGTCCGGCGCTTGCAGCGGGAAAGCGAGCAGGAAGCGCGGGTGGGGATCATGGTCATCGGCCGTCAGGTCGCCAGCGTCGAATTGCGGCGGGAAACCGCGTCCAGCGTCGCCGCCGCAACCGGTGTGCCGGCGCTGCTGATCTTCGACGGCAACGAAGCGGACGAGCTGCGCGCCGTGTTGCCCAAGGGGAGCTACGACCCCAAGGAGCGGCTGTACCTGCATCGTGATGGTCGCCACAGCGAACTGACGCCGCTGGCCCGGCTGGGCGGCGGCAGCGATTACGAGCTGGTGAAGTTCCGCGAAACCCCGGTGCTGTGAGCGGGGAAGGATTCCCTGGCCGGGGCCGCTGACGGCCCTGGGCTCAGCCCGGCGTCCGGGCGACCCTTTCGAGCAATTCTTCCAGTGCCGCTTTCAGCGGCGAGCCTTCCGGCAAGTTGCGGCTTTGCTTCAGCAGCGTCTCGCAAGTCCTTGGCGACAAGGGCTTTTGTTGCGAAGTTCTTGATTGTTCGAGGTTTTGCCGGGGTTGTACTTTGATGTCCACGCCGTTACACTCCAGCCCGGCCGCAAGAAAGCCGTCCTGCAGACGCCGGGAAAACTGGCGCAATTTGGCAGCGACCGCACCGTTATCGGTGTGAATGACCACCCTCCCCGACTTGTAATTGGCGACCCGAGCCGCGCCCCCCAGGCCGTAAGGGGCCAGTTGTTCCAGGCGACGACTGAGCCGGAGCAGCAGGCGGGCGTGTTCGATGACGGAGGCCGCGCCGTCCTCACGGTTCAGGTAAGTCTCAAGCAAAGCGTGCATAGGAGAGATTCGTGCAGATTATTCTGGTCTCGACCCGTTTCAGTACGGCCAAGACGATCCACATTATGCCCCGGCATGGGGTCATGGCCCTGTGCGGCTTCTTTTTTCTGGTGTTTTCCACCTCGGCGCTGTTTTCCTGGCTGAGCGTCGAATTGCGTTTGCCGCTGGTGCAGGACCTGGTGGTCAGCCTCTACAAGCGGGAAACCCAGCAGTCCCAGGAC
>JBEBBF010000223.1:0-3172 GCA_041158545.1 Pseudomonadota bacterium
CCTGCGCATGAACCTCGCAACCAGCAAACCCTTCCCGCTGCCGGTGGTCGCCTTTGGCCCCGGTTCCCAGAACGAGGGCGACGCCGGCCCGGCCTACCTGGACATGCCCAAGGGCATGGACACCTTCCACGCCCCCCGGCTGCCGGACAACGCCACGCCGGCCGCGCTGCTAGCCGCCGCCGACTGGCTGGCGCAATTCTGCACCGCCGCGGAAAACGCCGGCCTCGATGCCGGCTACAGCGACGACCTGGGCCAGCTGGACCCGCTGGTCCGGGAAGTCCTGAACCAGTCGCTGGCCTTCGGCGAAGTCAGCGCCTTCACCAGCGCGCCGGAACACTGGCGCGCCCAGGAAACCGCCTTCGCCGGCTTCTGGCGGGTGCTACAACTCGATGGCGACAGCCGCATCCTCAGCGACCGGCTGCAGGCGGCCCGCATCCCGCCGCAGCTGATCAGCGCGATGCAGGCCAGCACCCAGCCAGAACTCGCCACGCCGGATTACCCGCCGGGGACGATGAACGCGCCGGCGCTGGTCGAGGAACTCCGTCAGGCCGCCGCGGCGTGGCAAGCCGGGCAGCCGGCGCATGTCGTGAACCTGACCCTGCTGCCGTTTCGGAAGCCGACCTCGACACCCTCTACACCTGGCTGGGCCACCGGGAGGTCTCGCTGCTGTCCCGCGGCTACGGCAATTGCCGGATCACCAGCACCCGGCTCCGCAACGTCTGGTGGGTCCAGTACTTCAACAGCATGGACGCGCTGATCCTCAACACGCTGGAAGTGGTGGACATGCCGGAAGTCGCGCTGGCCGCCGACGAGGACTTTGCCGATTCGCTGGAGCGCCTGCGGGAATACCTCAGCCAGCTGCGGGAAGACGCATGACCGACAGCCCGACCTTCGAAGGCAGCTTCCACGCCGCCGCCCCGGATAGCCGGCTGGAGTGCAGCGTCTGCTGGTGGGTCTATGACCCGGCGGAAGGCGACGACAGCCGCGGCATCCCGTCCGGCCTGCCCTTCGCCGACCTCCCAGCCGACTGGTGCTGCCCCGGCTGCGACGCCCCGCGCCACAAATTCCTGCAATGCCCATGACGATCTGGACTTCCACCCCCGCCACAACGCTGCAAAACGTGTTCGAGGCCATCCACCAGCAGCGGATGGCCGATTTCCCCCTGCTCAACCCGGCCCTGAAAGTGGAAGCCGTCGGCTTTCGCCTCGGCGACGACCGCCACTGGGTCGGCACCCTGGTCACGCCCTGGTCGATCAACCTGCTGCGCCTGCCCGGTCAGCCGGAAGGCTGGCCCGAGACCGCGCCGGGGGGCCGCCATTCCTGGCATTTCCCCTCTGGCAACTACGAATTCACCATCGCCGAAGAAGCACAGCTGGGCTGCTATCACCTCTGCTCGCTGTTCTCGCCGACCTTTGAATTTCACAGCCACGCCCAGGCCCGGCTGACCGCCGCCGCCGTCATCGAATCCCTGTTCACCCGCTCGCCGGAAAGCACCGCCCCCGGCCTGGGCCGCCGCGACTTCCTGCGGCTGGGCCGATGAATCCCGGCGGCAGCCTGAACATCCGCGCCCGCTGGCAGGGCGGGACGCTGGACGCCCTGGAAGTCCGGCTGCAAAGGCCGGAAATCGGCCGGCTGTTCCACGGCCAGAACCCGGCGGCGATCCCGAAGACCATCCCCTTCCTCTACAGCCTCTGCGCCCAGGCCCAGCGCCTGGCCGCCGAAACCGCGCTGGCCCTGGCCAGCGAGCGCCCCTTGCGTCCGCTGGACCCGGAGCCGCTGTGGTGGGAATGCCTGCATGAAAACCTCTGGCGCCTGCTGCTCGACTGGCCGCAGGCCCTGGGGCTGGAACCGGCACGGGAGGCCTTCGCCCGCTGGCGCAACAGCCCGCAGGGCGAACGCCGGGCCGCGACGGTCGCCCTGATCACCGGCCCGCTGGCCGAGACCGCCGCCGCCATCGACGCCCGGCTCGGCCCGCTGCCCGCCTGCGACGGCACGCCCCCCGCGCTCGCCCCCGAAACCCAGCTCGCCCGCTGGCAGGCCGGCGATCCCAAGCCGCCCGCCTGGGCCACGCCGGGCGATGTCGCCAGCGCCTTTGCCACCCGGCTGGCGGCGGTCCGTCATGCCGCCAACCGCTACGTCGCCGCGGCGCCCTACCCGCTGGCCGGCGCCGGCGGTCTGGGCTGGGGCCTGGCCCAGACCTGGACCGCCCGCGGCGTCCTGAGCCAGGGGCTGCAGTTGAAGGACGGCCAGGTCCGGCAATTCCGCATCTGGGCGCCAACCGATTGCCATTTCGCCGACAGCAGCGCGCTGCTGCGACTGCTGCACGGCCGTAGCTACACCAGCGCCGAGGCGGCCCGCCGCGGGCTCGAACAGGCTATCCTCGCCCTCGATCCCTGCCTGCCCCATACCCTGGAAATCCACCATGCATGAAATGTCCCTCGCCGAAGGCGTGCTGCAACTGGTCGAAGACACCGCCCGCCGCGAACAGGCCCGCCGGGTCAAGACCGTGGTGCTGGAAATCGGCCAACTGGCCAGCGTCGAAAGCGAGGCGATGCGCTTCTGTTTTGACGTCGTCACCCGCGGCAGTCTGGCCGACGGCGCCGCGCTGCAGATCGTCGATGTCCCCGGCCGCGGCTGGTGCCTGAAGTGTTCCGCCGAGGTCGCCATCGCCGAACGCCAGCCCTGCTGCCCCCTGTGCGGCAGCTATCAGGTCCAGCCCACCAGTGGCACGGAAATGCGGGTTCTGGAAATTGAAATCGAATGATTTCCGGCTCCGGAATTGATGCGGATTGCATTAACCCGAACTGAAAACCCAGATTACATTTCTGCAACAATTGCGCAAACTTTCTTTCCACACACCCGGTATACCGCCCGAGGAAACGCATTTAACAAATTGATTTGGAACAATTTTTTTCCTCTTTGCACTCGGTACATTTATTGCGTAGCAAAGCTGCCAAAGGTGAGACAACACCTGACACAAGGGAGGAAAAAATGGGTGCCAACAACGATATCTTTGATTTGAGCCGCAGCGCGCTCGACGACATGGAGCGGCGGCTCCAGTTGTCCCGGCGCGAGTTCCTGCAATTCTGCGCCACCGTCGCTGCGACCCTCGGTCTGCCGTCCGGTGCCGAGGCCGCCGTCGCCAAGGCGGTTGAATCCGCCAAGCGGCCAC
>JBEBBF010000224.1:0-5705 GCA_041158545.1 Pseudomonadota bacterium
GCCAGCCCGGCAGGTTGTCCAGTTCGCTCAACAGTTCTTCGGCGTAGGCGGTGATCTTCATGTAGTACATGGGGATCTCGCGCTTTTCGATGACGGCGCCGGAACGCCAGCCGCGACCGTCGATGACCTGCTCGTTGGCCAGCACGGTCTGATCCACCGGGTCCCAGTTCACGGTGCCCAGCTTCTTGTAGATCAGGCCCTTTTCATACAACCGGGTGAACAGCCATTGTTCCCAGCGGTAGTAGTCGGGCTTGCAGGTGGCGATTTCCCGCTGCCAGTCGATGGCGAAGCCGAGGGACTTCAGCTGCTTCTTCATGTACTCGATGTTCGAGTAGGTCCAGCCGGCCGGGGGGACGTTGTTTTGCAGCGCGGCGTTCTCCGCCGGCATGCCGAAGGCGTCCCAGCCCATGGGCTGCAGCACGTTGTAGCCCTGCATCTTGTGGAAACGGGCCAGGACATCGCCGATGGTATAGTTGCGCACGTGGCCCATGTGCAGCTTCCCGGAGGGATAGGGGAACATGGACAGGCAATAGTATTTCGGCTTGGCGGTGTCTTCGATGGCACGGGCGGCGCCGGTGGTATCCCAGTGAGTCTGGGCCTGGCGTTCGATATCGGCCGGTTGGTACTTTTCCAGCATGGGCGTATGGACAGCGTTGAAAACGCGGGATTATACCGAGCGTCTGACGGGGCGCCGAAGGAGAAAACAATAATGGCGGTAAGGATGGCTTGGGTTTTGGCGCTGCTGGGCGGGCTTTGGGCCGCAGCGGCGGGGGCGGAAACCTACGCGGTGGTCGACGCGCTGCAGTCGCCGGCCTGGCTGGAGCGGGGGGGTGAGCGGCAGCCGCTGGTGCCGGGCCAGGAATTGCGCAATCACGACCGCATCGTCAGCGGCGAAGGCGGCCGGGTCCGGCTGCAGTTGTCCGATGGCAGCGCGGTCAAGCTGGGTGAAAAGGCGGAGCTGCGGCTGAACGCGCTGGGTCGGCGGGAAGGCAATGTGTTTACCGCCGCGCTGGATGTCGCCACCGGGGCCTTCCGGCTGACGACGGATGTGCTGCAGCGGCTGGTGCAGAAGCGGGCAATCAACGTCCGGGTCGCGACGATCACCGCCGGCATCCGCGGCACCGACGTCTGGGGCAGTTCCGATGCAGAACGGGATCTGGTCTGCCTGCTGGAAGGCCGGATCGTCGTCAGCCACCCGCAAGGGCAGCCGCGGCAGCTGGATCAGCCGCTGCAGTTCTACTCCGCCCGCAAGGCCCAGGCGCCCGGCGAACCGGGGCAGGGCGAAAAGGCTCAGGTTGGCCTGTGGGCGATGCAGACGGAAATGCAGTACGGCCAGCCGGTGCAGGAAGCCGGCGGGCGCTGGCAATTGCGCCTGGCGAGCGCCTTGCGCCAGGGCGAGCTGCAAACCCTGTCCGACACGCTGCGCGAAGCCGGCTACCCGGTGCGGATCAAGCCTATCCTGCCGCGGCCGGTGGATAGCCCGGAAGCGGCGAAAGCGGTTGTTGAATCCAAGCCTGAAGCCAAGTCAGACGGCAAGGACGCCGGCGCGGCGCCCAGGGAAGAGGCCAAGCCGGAAGCCAAGCCCGTCGAAGCGCCGCGCAAGCCGCTCCGCTACGAACTGCGCCTGGCCAATCTGCCCAGCCAGGAAGAGGCCGAGCAGTTGGCGGCGCAACTGGCCGAGCGTTTCGCGCTGCCACTGCCGGTGGTGTTCCGGCGTTAAGCCGGGTCAGCCGCCGGAATCAGGCGGCTTTTTTGGGCAGGTAGAGGGTTTGCCAGGTTTGTTGCCAGAAGCGGTAGGTGTTTTGCGCGGCCATCACCGACAACATCGACATCCGGTTCTGATGGCGCCACATCCAGTCGATCCGCGGGACCGGGATCACATTGTTGCCGAGCGGGGTCTGCGCTTCGTCATCGACCAGATCGAGGAAGCGTTCCACGGCCAGGCCGCAGTATTCGGGGCCATCGGCGCGGCCGGTCAGTTGTTCGGCCTCGCCAGCGGCGCGGCGCCAAAGCTTCAGTGCCAGCTCATCGCTGATGCCGGCCTTTCTGGCGACCCAGGGAAGTAATTTTGGGGCTCTCATGCTGTTTCTCCTTTTATGGCCTTGCGGCCCGCTGCCCATCAACATCTTGTGAAGGTTTTTGTGCGGCGCAACATGGATTCTAGATCAATCCATACAGGGCATTAGGTTTATCATTGCCCCGGAAGTTCAGAAAAATTTGTGCGTTGCACAAAAACAACAATATTGGTCAGACCAATTAACCTAAACCGAATTGGGGCGTAATCTTACGCCAAGCTTACAGGACTGGCTATGTCCGATTTACTGGCAAATCTCAATCCACAGCAACTGCAGGCGGTGACCCTGCCGCCCGTTCATGCCCTGATCCTGGCCGGTGCCGGCAGTGTCAAAACCCGGGTGCTGACCACCCGGATCGCCTGGCTGCTGGCGACGCAGCAAGTGAGTACGCACGGGGTGCTGGCGGTGACCTTCACCAACAAGGCCGCCAAGGAAATGAATACCCGACTCGCCGCGCTGGTGCCGTTCAGCACCCGTGGTCTGTGGATCGGCACTTTCCATGGCCTGTGCAACCGGCTGCTGCGGGCGCATCACCGGGAAGCGGGCTTGCCCTCGACCTTCCAGATCCTCGATACCGCCGACCAACTGGCAGCGATCAAGCGCCTGCTGAAGAACCTCAATGTCGATGACGAGAAATACCCGCCGCGGGAGTTGATGTACTTCATCAATGCCCACAAGGAGCAGGGGCTGCGCGCCGCCCAGGCGGAAGCCTACGATCCGCACACCCGGCGCAAGGTCGATCTGTACGCTGAGTACGAAAGCCAGTGCAACCGGGAAGGGGTGGTCGATTTCGCCGAACTGCTGCTGCGCTGCCACGAGCTGCTGCAGCGTAACGAGCCGCTGCGCCGCCATTACCAGGAGCGCTTCACCCATATCCTGGTCGATGAATTCCAGGATACCAACCGGCTGCAATACGCCTGGCTGACGCTGCTGGCCGGCGGTGGCGCCCGCATCTTCGCCGTCGGCGACGACGACCAGTCGATCTACGCCTTCCGCGGTGCCGACGTCGGCAACATGCGCGAGTTCGAGCGGCATTACGCCGGCGACAACCTGATCCGGCTGGAACAGAACTACCGCTCCCACGGCAACATCCTGGCGGCGGCCAACGCCATCATCAAAAACAACAGCGCCCGCCTCGGCAAAAACCTGTGGACCGACCAGGGCGAAGGCGAGCCGATCCGGGTCTATGAAGCCGGCTCCGACCTCGAAGAAGCCCGTTTCATCGTCGATGAAATCCGTGAGCTGGTCCGCGATGGCCTGTCCCGGCAGCAGATCGCGCTGCTGTACCGCTCCAATGCCCAGTCGCGGGTGCTGGAACACGAGTTGTTCAGCCGCAACGTCCCTTACCGGGTTTATGGCGGCCTGCGCTTTTACGAGCGCCAGGAAATCAAGCACGCGCTGGCCTACCTCCGCTTGCTGGCCAACCCGGATGACGACACCGCTTTCCTGCGGGTGGTCAATTTCCCCACCCGCGGCATTGGCGCCCGCAGCCTGGAAAACCTGCAGGCGGCGGCGCATCAGGCCAATTCCAGCCTGTACAACGCCGCGGCCTCGCTGAGCGGCAAGGCTGGGGCAGCGGTGGGCAATTTCATCCGGCTGATCGAAGGACTCCGGGTCACCTGCCAGAGCCTGCCGCTGCCGGAAGTGATCGAGCATGTGGTTGAACACAGCGTCCTGCGCGCCCATTACCAGAGCGACAAGGAAGGGCGCGACCGGCTGGAAAACCTGGACGAACTGATCAATGCGGCGGCGAGCTTCGTCCAGCAGGACGAATCCGGTGGCGAAGCCCTAGTCGCCTTCCTGACCCACGCCTCGCTGGAAGCAGGCGAGCACCAGGCCGGCGAAGGCGAGGAGGCCGTGCATCTGATGACCGTCCATGCCGCCAAGGGGCTGGAGTTCGACGCGGTGTTCATCAGCGGGCTGGAGCAGGGCCTGTTCCCCCACGAAAACGCCGCCAGCGAGGCCGACGGGCTGGAGGAGGAGCGGCGGCTGATGTACGTCGCGGTCACCCGCGCCCGGCAGCGGCTCTACATCAGCCACGCCCAGACCCGGATGCTGCACGGCCAGACCCGCTACTGCCTGCCCTCGCTGTTCCTCGATGAGATTCCGGCGGAACTGCTGCGCCTGCTGAACCGCAAGAGCAGCCCGGCGCCGCTGTCCTCGCCGGCCTACGCGCCGGCGCCGGGGCGCAGCCGCTACGTCGAACAGCCGGCCGGGGCGGGATTCCGCATCGGCCAGAACGTCCAGCACGCCAAATTCGGCCTGGGCGTGATCGTCGCCAGCAAGGGCCAGGGCGCGGATGCCCAAGTTCAGGTCAATTTCGCCAGCAATGGCATGAAGTGGCTGGCGCTGGAATTCGCCAAGCTGACCCCGGTTTGAACGCCGGCGACCGGCCCATTGCACGGTAAAGCGCGCAACAAGGATTAGGGATGAATCAGGAAGCCATCTGGAGCGGTCGCTACCAGGAAGCCGGTGACGAATATCTGTTCGGTCGCGGCCCCAACCGTTTTCTCGCGCACCGTGCCGAGTTGCTGCAGCAGGGCAGCACGGCGCTGGCGGTGGCCGACGGCGAGGGGCGGAACTCGGTTTGGCTGGCGGAACAGGGGCTGGCGGTGACGGCGGTGGATATTTCCCCGGTCGGCGTCACCAAGGCGCGGAAACTGGCGGCCGGCCGCGGCGTGGCGGTGGAATTCGCCGTCGGCGACCTGATGCGCGACGACTGGCCGGGCGCCCGGCGGGCTTACGACTGGGTCGTGGCGATCTTCATCCAGTTCGTCGGCCCGGCGGAACGGGAAGCCCAGTTTGCCCGGCTGAAGGCGCTGACCGCGCCCGGCGGCCGCATCCTGCTGCAGGGCTATACCCCGCAGCAGCGTGTTTACAACACTGGCGGGCCGTCCGCCGTGGAAAACCTCTACACCGCGGCCCTGTTGCAGGCCAGCTTTGCCGACTGGGAAATCGAAGAACTGGTCGAGTACGAAGACGTGCTGGACGAGGGGAGCGGACATCGCGGCCGCTCGGCGCTGATCGGGCTGCTCGCCCGTAAGCCGGCGGATTGAGCCGGTAGCCCAGACCGGCAGGCCAGGGCCGGCAGCGGCCGCGCCCGCCGGCCTGGTCCCGCCTTCAATTCCCTGTTTTTTGCCTGCCGCTCAGCAGGTTTTCTTTGCGCGGCAGCTGGCCAGCGCGTCGCCACTGCTCTGGCGGACGCGGCCTTCGGCGATCCAGGCGCGGATGCCGGAGCGGACGTTGTACACCTTGCGGTAGCCGGCCTTTTCGGAGAGGAACTGGCCGGCGGCGCGGGTGCGGTTGCCGGAGCGGCAGATCAGGATCACCGGCTGTTCCGGGCCGGCGATGTGACGGGCCTTGCCCAGCCAGGCCGCGGGGTCGGCCCGACCCTGTTCGTCAAAGAAGGTCAGCAGATGGCTGCCGGGAACGACGCCGGTTTCCTGCCATTCCGGGGCGGTGCGGATGTCGATGATCGGCACTTTCTGTTCCATGAGCCGCGCCAGTTCCGCGTTGTCGATGTCGATCACTTCCGCCTGGACGCCCAGGGTCAGGGTGCTCATCAGGATTCCAGCCAGCCAGCGCCGCATCTTGCCTGCTCCGAATATTAGAAGATGCTTATTGTACCTG
>JBEBBF010000225.1:0-3100 GCA_041158545.1 Pseudomonadota bacterium
CAGGCCTCGCGTTTAGCCGCAGGTGCCCACGGCGCCGCAGGCGGTGCAGAAGTCGCAGCCGTCCTTGCGGATCATCGTGTAGTTGCCGCATTCGCCGCAGAGCTTGCCCTGGGTCGGCAGCCCCTTGTTGCTGGTGGTGTCTTCCGGCGCTTCCAGGATGCCCATCTGCTGCTTGGGGAAACCGTTTTCGTCGAGGATGCCCAGCATCGCGTAGCGGTGGATGATCAGGTGCGCCAGGTAGGCGACGGTCGAGGGGTAGGTCTGCTGCTTGCGCGAGCCGGGGACGAAGGCCATGAAGTCGCCCAGGGGTTCCGGATAATCCAGCAGCTTGCGCAGCTTCATGCCGATCCAGGCCGGGTCAAGCACCCGCATGTCCAGGGACAGCAGCTTGCACAGGCCGTCGAGGGCGCGGGGGTAGTTGCCGGACAGCCACATCGAGTAGGGGCGGGTGACGCCGTCGGGCAGCATGATTTCCTTCAAACCCAGCACGAAGTCTTCGCCGGTGGCCGGGTTGAAGATATCCACGGTCCAGGACAGGGTGCCATCGGTGCCGGTCTTCGGCTCCTTGGCGCTGAACATCGCGTCGAGCACCGGGGTCGGGCCTTCGTGCTTGAAGGCGCCGAGCTGTTCCACGCGCCAGCGGATGATCTGCGCCATCGCGGCGACCATGCCGGGCACGCGGGTGCGTTCGCCGTGGGGCGGGAAGGGCAGTTCGATGCCCAGGCCGTCGCCGGGGGTCTTGGCCAGGCTGTCCAGCTTCAGCGACAGCCAGCCAAGGTCGTTGGCGCGCATGTCCATCGACAGGGTCTTGGTGACGGCGCCGAGGCCGCGGGGCTGGGCCGGGCCATTGACCCAGACTTCAAACGGCCAGGCGCGGCCTTCCGGTTCGACATGGCCGACGAACAGCGCGAACTTGTCCACGCCGTGGGACAGCATGTAGGTCCAGGCCATGTTGCCTTCCGGCAGGTTGGGGCGGCCGGGCCAGCGCAGGCTGGCGAGCACCGGGGCGGGCAGGTTCTTGATCGACAGGCGGCGGTTGGCGTCGGCGACGAAATCCTGCGGGGACTTGATGTTGTCGGTTTCGACCTTGGGGGCGCTGGATTCGACCGACAGCACCGAGCCGAGCACGCTGTTGGGCCGGTAGGTGGCCAGGCCCTTGAGGCCGGATTTCCAGGCGGTCAGGTAGAGGTCCTGGAAATTGTCGTAGGGGTAGTCACCCGGCACGTTGACGGTCTTGGAGATCGCGGTGTCGATGAAGGGCGCGACGGCGGCGACCATGTCCTTGTGGGCCTGGGCGCTGATTTCCAGCGCGGTGACGAAATAGTCGGGCAGCTTGCTGATGTCGCCGCCCTGGTGCTTGTACAGGCGCCAGGCGTAGTCCTCGACGGCGTATTCCTTCAGCGTGCCGTCCGGCATCCGCTTCTTGCGGTTGTAGGTCCAGGAGAACGGCGGTTCGATGCCGTTGGAGGCGTTGTCGGCGAAGGCCAGGGAGATGGTGCCGGTGGGGGCAATCGACAGCAGGTGGGAGTTGCGCAGGCCGTGCTTGCGAATCTCGCTCTTGATGTCGGCGGGCAGTCGCGACGCGAAGTTGCCGCCGGAGAGGTACAGCTCGGCGTTGAACAGCGGGAAGGCGCCCCGTTCCTTGGCCATGTCCACCGAGTAGAGGTAGGCGGTGTCGCGCATGAATTCGGAGATGCGGCTGGCCATCGCCCGGGCTTCGGCCCGGTCGTAGCGCAGGCGCAGCATCGCCAGTGCGTCACCCAGCCCGGTGAAGCCCAGGCCGATCCGGCGCTTGTTGGCGGCTTCCTGGCGCTGTTGCGGCAGCGGCCAGTGGGTGGTGTCGAGGACGTTGTCCAGCATCCGGGTGGACACGCGGATGACTTCGGCGAAACGGTTGAAGTCGAATTCGGCCCGCTCGCTGAAAGCGTGGTTGACGAACAGCGTCAGGTTGATCGAGCCCAGGCAGCAGCAGCCGTAGGGGGGCAGCGGCTGTTCGGCGCAGGGGTTGGTCGCCTCGATGACTTCGCAGTAATTGAGGTTGTTGTCCCGGTTGATCCGGTCGAGGAACAGGATGCCCGGCTCGGCGTGGTCGTAGGTCGATTTCATGACCTGATCCCACAGGTCGCGGGCGCGGACCTTGCGGTACACCCACAGGCCGTCGTCGCGCTGGAAGGCGCCGGTCTGGCGCATTTCCCCGTTCGGCTCGGCGCGGTGGGTCAGTTCGACGGTCTCGTCGTTTTCAACGGCTTGCATGAAGCTGTCGGTGACGCCGACGGAGATGTTGAAGTTGCTGAGGTCGCCGTGATCCTTGGCGTGGATGAAGTCCTCAATGTCCGGGTGGTCGCAGCGCAGCACGCCCATTTGGGCGCCGCGGCGGGCACCGGCGGACTCGACGGTTTCGCAGGAGCGGTCGAATACCCGCATGTAGGAGACCGGGCCGGAGGCGCGGGACTGGGTGCCCTTGACGTGGGCGCCCTGGGGCCGGATCGTCGAGAAGTCGTAACCGACCCCGCCGCCGCGGCGCATGGTTTCGGCGGCCTGGGCCAGCGCGGTGTAGATGCCGGGGCGGCCATCGACGGTTTCAACGATGGAGTCGCCGACCGGCTGCACGAAGCAGTTGATCAGCGTGGCTTGCAGGTCGGTGCCGGCGGCGGAATTGATCCGGCCGGCGGGGATGAACCCGTTTTCCTGGGCCCAGAGGAAACGGCCTTCCCAGTGGGCGCGGTCCTTTTCCTTTTCGGCGCCGGCGAGGGCGTGGGCAACCCGGCGGCGCACGTCGTGCACGCTGGTTTCCTTGCCCTTGGCGTATTTTTCGAGCAACACCTCGGCGGAAATTTCCTGTTCAGGCAGCGGAGCGTGCTCCGGTGCGGCCGGGATGTCGGTGAGGGAGAGTTGTTCGGCGATCTGGCTCATATCCTGTGCTCCAAGGCGGTCGGTCCAGGGCGTCATTCGCAATGCGCCTCGTTGTTTAAGGCGGCGAATCTACTATATCTAGTGGTGGTGGGCAACTTGTTGACTAAATATGGGTGCATTGGCTAGACGCGAGGAAATATGAAAACGGCAAGCCAATCCGGGCGCCGGGCGCGGAATTCCGGGCTTT
>JBEBBF010000226.1:0-2580 GCA_041158545.1 Pseudomonadota bacterium
GGCTGCGCCTCCTGGGTTTCGCCGGTCAGCAACAAGCAGGTCGGCAGCGTCGTCAATTACCTCTACCCGAACGCCACCACGGCGCCGGAGCTGCAACCCGGTATCACCACACTGCGGCCGCCGGTCCGGGTCGGCCTCGCCTTTGTCCCCGGCGAAACCGGCGTCGCCAGCCTCTCGGAAAACGACAAGCAGCAGTTACTGGAGAAGGTCAAAGCCGCCTTTAGCCAGCATGCCTACATCGGCGCCATCGAAATCATTCCCGGCAACTACCTGCAAGCCAAGGGCGGCTTTGCCAACCTGGAACAGGTGGCGCGGATGTTCAACGTCGAGGTCGTCGCCCTGCTCTCCTACGACCAGGTCCAGTTCAACGACAACAACGCCCTGGCGCTGCTCTACTGGACGCTGGTCGGCGCCTATGTCATCAACGGCGACCAGTACGACATCCATACCCTGGTCGATGCGTCGATCTTCGACGTCCGCAGCCGCAAGCTGCTGTTCCGCGCCCCCGGCAGCAGCCGGATCAAGGGCAGCGCCAGCATGGCCGGCTTCAATGAAAAATCCCGCCTGGCCCGTAGTGCAGGTTTCAGTCAGGCCGTCGACCAGCTGATTCCCCAGCTGCAACGGCAACTGGACCTGTTCCGCGAGCGACTGAAAGCCGAAGCCGACAAGCCGGGCACACCCGGCGCCAGCGGCATCAAGGTGGATAACAAACCCGGCTACAGCGGCAGCGGCGCCCTGGACGGGCTGGAACTCGCCTTGCTCGGCCTGCTCGCCGGCTGCGGCTGGCTGGCCCGCCGTCGGGGCTGAAACCACCATCGCCACCTGGGCTGCGTGGCCACTGCCGGACGCCGACCTTCGCGGCTCGCCGGCAGTCGCCACCCGCCCACTCACGATCCCGGCCCCTTGCTCCCCCGCGCCAAGCTCAACACCGCCGCCCAGCGCCTAGCCGGGCTGCCCCTGGTCAGCCTTGCCGCCGTCGGCCTCGCGCTAATCGCCAGCTTGAGCAGCACAGCAAGCGGCGAACTGGAATTCCAGCGTCTGGCGCTGCTGCAAGGGGAAGGGTGGCGGCTGTGGACCGGGCATTTCGTGCATTTCGGGCTGCTGCACCTGCTCAGCGACAGCCTCGCCCTGCTGCTGCTCGCCGGGCTGGTCGAGCGACATTGGGGCCACCGGGATAGCGGGCTGTTGCTGCTGGGCGGCGCCCCGCTGCTCGCCGCGCTCCTGCTGCTGCTCGCCCCGACGCTTCATGTCTACCGCGGCCTCTCCGGCCTGGTCTGGCTCTGCGCCGCCCCCGCGCTGGCCAGCCTCTGGCCCCACACCCGCCTGCGCCCGGCGCTGCTCCTCCTCGTCGCCCTCGCCGTGCTGAAACTCAGCCTGGACCAAACCACCCCCAGCCCACTCACCCCCGGCATCCCCCCCGAACTCTGGGCACACCGCAGCGGCGCGCTGCTGGGCGTGCTGGCCGTGGTGTTACGAAGCCTCAGCCGTCCTTCGACGACGGCAATTCGGCAATCCGCGCCTCCAGCACCTGAACCGCGCCGGTGATCCGGAAAAACCGAAAAACCGGAAAAACCGGGGCCAGACCACGGTTTCAAGTCTGTCTTCACGATTCGTCAAACAACTCGCCCGATACCGGCTCCGCCGTCTTGCGCGGCCTACCCGACTTTCCCGGCACCACTCGCCTTCCGATAGCCGCGGCCACCTCTGCGGCAAAACGCTCGTTGCCCAGCAGAAAATTGCCATTGGTAGCGCGCCGAATCTCATCCACCAGCCCCGGCTCCAATTCATGCCGGAACAACTCCCGGTACGCCTGCTGCCGATCCGCGACATTCAGCCCCAGCGCCTCGTAAAGTCCATGCGGTCGAATCAGCGCGTTCGCCTCACCCTGCGCATTGGCGAGATAGCTCGACCACCGGTACGCCCCCGGATGCGCCACCATGCCTGCCCGCACCGGATTCAGTTCGATGTACCGCTGACACGCCAGCAAGTAGGCCTCTTCCTGCACCGGAGAAGAACGAAAACGCCCCTCCCACAAAGTCCCGCTGCGCCGATAGACACGATTCACATACTGCACATAGCGCTGACCCAGCGCCTTCATCAAAGCCCCCGGCGCAGCCGCCTCATCGGCCGAAATCAGCAGATGGACATGATTGGTCATCAGCACATAAGCATGGACGCGACAACCGGTTTTGCCCGCGTACTCCGACAACCATTCCAGATAAAAGCGGTAATCCTCCTCAGCGAAAAAACACGCCTGACGGTTATTGCCACGCTGGATCAGATGAAGAGGAATGCCTTGCAAGGCCAGACGGGGACGACGCGGCATGGAGAAAACTTCCGAAAACGGATCGGGGCGATATTAGGACGAAACCGTGGTCCGTCCCCTGTTGTTCCGTCCCCTGTTGTTCCCCGCATGCACGGCACGTCGTAGAGGGCGTCTTCCATACCGGGATCAGAGAGCGCGAACCACTGCTGCATGAAGTAGATGCGCAGCATCGTCTCCAGGCCCCGCGGCCGGCGTCCCTTGCCCGCCTTCGGGTAGTGCGGCTCAATCAGCGCCACCAGCGCCGGCCAGGGCAC
>JBEBBF010000227.1:0-8284 GCA_041158545.1 Pseudomonadota bacterium
CGCACCGAGGTCAAGCGCTGGGAAGCCCTGGCCGATGGCGTCTGCGACGCCGCCTCGACGGCCTTCCTCGAAAGCAAGCGGCCCAAGGGGCAGAAAAGCCTGGACTGGATCAACCGGCAGCGGGACAAGGTCAACCGCAGCCTGATCTTCATGGCCGAGGAGCTGGGCGACAAACCCTTCTGCATGGGCACCCATCTGACACTCGCTGATCTGGCCGTGGGCGCCGCGCTGGGCTATCTGATGTTCCGCTTCCCCGACATCCACTGGGGCGAGCAGCACCCGCAGCTGCTGCGCCTCTACAACAAGCTGATGCAGCGCCCGTCCTTTGCCGAGACCGTGCCCCAGGACAGCTGAGCCCGCCCGCTGCAAGCCACGTTACAAACGACAACGCCGACCCGAAAGTCGGCGTTGTCGTTTATGGCCTTGGGCGAAAGTCGCTTAGTCGCCGGACACCTGGGAAACCACCGCGGCGACATCCGGGTGGGCGGCCAGCGCCTGACCGATCACCGCATCGCCCAGCACCACGTTCAGCACCCCCGGCGGGAATCCGACCCGGCCGGTCAATTCGGCCAGCGCGAACAGGATGCCCGGTACCGCCGGCAGCGGATTGATCACCAGGGTTGCCCCGGCGGCCAGCGCTGCAGCAGCAGGCCGCAGCACGCTGCTCAGCGGCGCGCCGTTCTGGGCCAGGATACCGATGACCCCGGCCGGCGTTTCCGCCGCAGCGGGCTGCCGCAGCGAGGCGGTGGCCGCAGCCAGTTCAGCCGCGCAGGCCGCGGCGGACAGGCCGCTTTCCTCAGCCAGCAGGCCGCTCAGGTGGTCGCCATAGTGGCTGATCGCATCGGCCAGCGCCGTCAGACAGGCCTGACGCACCTCGGCGCCAGACGCCGCCCACTCGGGGCGCGCTTCCGCTGCGGCGCGGACGGCAACGGCCACTTCGTCGGCGTTGCACAACGGGGTCCGCCGCAACACCTCGCCGGTCTGGGGGTTGCGCACATCGAAAAAGTCGGGGGTAACGGTCATGTAGGCATGACCATTGATCCACAGGGGGACAGCCAGCGGCCCCTCGGGAGCAAGCATCATTTCGGTTCAACTCCAGCAAGTCGGAAACAGCGGCCTGTTCCTTGCGGCGGCACCCTTACCGGCGAAAAGCCCTTGCGGTGCTAGAATATTGCGGCGCACAATGAAAAACTGGCCGAAAGGCGGCAATGGTAGCCGCAAAAACGGGATAAAGCGAAGGGAAACACGGTGTCCACTCAGGAAACAGCGAAAAACTCCATTCAGGTCATCGAGCGGGCCACGGCCCTGCTGGACGCCCTGGCCGAGATCGCCGAACCCGTCAGTCTGAAACAACTCGCCCAAAGCACCGGGCTGCACCCGTCCACCGCCCATCGCATCCTCGCTGCGCTCAGCAACAGCCGCTTCGTCGAACGTCAGGACTCCGGCACCTACCGTCTGGGGATTCGCTTGCTGGAGCTGGGCAATCTGGTCAAATCCCGGATCAACCTGCGGGAAATCGCGCTGCCCTACATGCAGCGCCTGCACGAGCAGATCGGTGAAGCGATCAACCTCGGCATCCGCAACGACGACGAAATCGTCTATATCGAACGCACTTCCTCCGGCCGCTCGCTGGTCCGCGTGGTTTATCTGGTCGGCGGCCGGGCGCCGCTGCACCTGACCTCGGTCGGCAAGCTGTTCCTCTCCGAAGACAGCGCGATGGCGATCCGCGAATACGGCAAACGGACCGGCCTGCCCGGCAAGACGCCACATTCGCTGACCACGGTCGCCAATCTGGAAAAGGAACTGGACAAGATTCGCCGCCACGGCGTCGCCTTCGACGACGAGGAAGCGGAAATCGGCCTGAAATGCGTCGCCGCCCCGATCCACGACGATGAAAACCGGCTGGTCGCCGGGCTGTCGATCTCCGCGCCGACCGAGCGGCACAATCCGGCCTGGATCGAACTGGTCCGCCAGACCGCTGACGAAATCTCCCTCGCCCTCGGCCACCGCAAGCCGAAAAAATAAAGGCCGGGAAAACTTCCCGGCCCTGCTTTCCTGCCCGATCAAGCCCGCTTCCCAGAGCCTGCTTCCTGGCGCGATCCCCGGCCGGCGCTCGCCGCGGGGAGCGTTGCCAGCAAGCTCAGGCCCGACCGCTGTCCCGCGCCAGTGCAGCGCTTTCCATCCAGCGCTTGATCCGGTTGGCGTCGCCGACCCGGGTCAGCTTGCCGACGGAGTCGAGCAGCACGATCACCACCGGCTTGTCCGCGACCCGTGCCTGCATCACCAGGCAACGGCCGGCTTCGGAGATGTAGCCGGTCTTGGACACGCCGATGCTCCACTGCGGGTTCTTCACCAGCGCATTGGTATTGCGGAAATCCTGCAGACGGCCGCCGAGATCCACCCGGGCTTCCGCCGTGGTGGACAACTCGCGGATCAGCGGATATTGCGCTGCAGCGGTCACCATCTTCGCCAGGTCGCTGGCGGTGGCCACGTTGTTGCTCGACAGCCCGGTGGGCTCTTCGAAGAAACTGCCGGTCATGCCCAGGGATTGCGCCTTGCGGTTCATCGCCTGGACAAAGGCGGGCAGGCCGCCGGGGTAATGCCGGCCCAGGGCGTGCGCCGCACGGTTTTCGGAGGACATCAGCGCCAGCAGCAGCGCGGTTTCCCGGGTCATCGTCATCCCGACGTGCAGCCGGGAATGGGTGCCCTTGCGGGTATCCACGTCTTCATCACCGATGGTGATCAGCCCCTGGCGGTCGAGGTTGGCATCCAGCACCACCATCGCGGTCATCAGCTTGGAGATCGACGCAATCGGCAGCACCTGCTCCGGGTTCTTCTTCAGCACCACTTCGCCGGTCTGCTGATCCAGCACCAGCGCCGACGAGGAATACAGCGACAGCTTGTTCAGGCTGGGCAGGCTGACTTCCCTGGGCAGCGGCGCGGCGACGGCCATGCTGGCCGGCTTGATCCGGGCGAGGTGCGGCACCGGCTTGACCGCCTGATGGGCGGTTTTCGGGGTTTTCTTGCTGGTCGTACTTTTCTTGACGATGCGCGGGGATTTTTCCACCGCCAGGGCGCTGGAACCGGCGGAGCCAAAGGCCGTCGCCAGGGCGGCCGACAAAATGGCCAGTTGCAGTTTCTTCTTCATGAAACGCTCCTACAGAAGATCACGCCATTTTAGCCGACTTTCCCCCCGATCCCTAGGCAATTCCCGACCTGTTCGGGATCGGAGGGGATGAAGCATGCCGATCAGCCGGCGTCCTTCAGGTTCTCCTTGCCGGCATCGACGACGGCCAGCGCGGTCATATTGACGATGCGGCGCACCGTCGCCGTCGGGGTCAGGATGTGCACCGGCCGGGCGGCGCCGAGCATGATCGGCCCGACCGTCAGGTTGTCGCCGGCGGCGGATTTCAGCAGGTTGAAGGAGATGTTCGCCGCGTCCAGCGTCGGCATGATCAGCAGGTTGGCCTGCCCCTTGAGGCGGGAATTGGGGAAGGCGGCCAGGCGAATCTGTTCGTCGAGCGCCGCATCGCCGTGCATTTCCCCTTCCACTTCCAGCTCCGGCGCCCGCTCCTGCAGCAGCCGCAGGGTTTCCCGCATCTTCAGCGCCGTCGGGGTGTTTTCCGTACCGAAGGTGGAGTGGGACAGCAGCGCCACCTTGGGGGTGATACCAAAGTTGCGAATTTCGGCGGCGGCCAGCAGCGTCATGTCCGCCAGTTGCTCGGCCGACGGGTCGTAATTGACGTAGGTGTCGGCGATGAAGACAGTGCGACCGGGCAGCATCAGCAGGTTCATCGTCGCGTAGTTGCGGACGCCGGGCGCCACGCCGAGGACGTTCAACACGTACTCCCGGTGATTTTCGTGGCGGCCGAAGGTGCCGCAGATCAGGCCGTCGGCGTAGCCCAGCCGGACCATCAGCGCGCCGTACAGCGTCGCCCGGCGGCGGATTTCCCGCTTGGCGTAGTCCGGCGACACGCCCTTGCGCTCCATCAGCCGGTGGTAGGTCTGCCAGAACTCGTCGAAATGATCCTGGAAGAACTTGCAGTTGTCGCCGTAGATCACGTCGTAATCGACCAGCGGCCGCAGGCGCAGGCCGGCGGTTTCGATGCGGCGGGCGATTTCTTCCGGGCGGCCGATCAGGATCGGGCGCAGGATGCCTTCGTCCAGCGCCACCTGCACGGCACGCAGCACCCGCTCATCCTCACCTTCGGCGAAGACGATGCGCTTGGGCGCCATCCGCGCCTGCGAGAACACCGGCTTCATGATCAGGCCGGAGTGATAGACGAATTCGTTGAGGCTCTGCAGGTAGGCATCCCAGTCCTTGATCGGCCGGGTGGCGACGCCGGAGGCCATGCCGGCTTCCGCGACCGCCGGGGCGATCTTGACGATCAGCCGCGGATCGAAGGGCTTGGGAATCAGGTATTCCGGGCCGAAGCCGGTGACCTTTTCACCGTAGGCTGCGGCGACGACTTCGGATTGTTCGGCGCGGGCCAGCTCGGCAATCGCCTTGACCGCCGCCAGCTTCATGTCCTCGGTGATCGTGGTCGCCCCCACATCCAGCGCGCCGCGGAAGATGAAGGGGAAGCACAGCACGTTGTTGACCTGGTTGGGGTAGTCGGAACGGCCGGTGCAGATGATTGCGTCCTGGCGCACCGCCTTGACGTCCTCCGGCATGATTTCCGGGTTGGGGTTGGCCAGCGCCAGGATCAGCGGCGCGGCATTCATCTTCGCCACCATCTCCGGCTTCAGCACGCCCCCGGCGGACAGCCCGAGGAAAACGTCGGCGCCCGCGATCACCTCGCCCAGCGTCCGGGCATCGGTGGCCTTGGCGTAGCGGCGCTTGATCTCGTCCATTTCCTCGACCCGGCCTTCGTAGACCACGCCCTTGATGTCGGTGACCCAGATGTTTTCCACGGGGATGCCCAGCATCACCAGCAGGTCCAGACAAGCCAGCGCCGCAGCGCCGGCCCCGGAGGTCACCAGCTTGATCTTCTTCGGGTCCTTGCCCTGGAAGGCGAGGCCGTTGAGGACCGCCGCGCCGACAACGATGGCCGTGCCGTGCTGGTCATCGTGGAAGACGGGAATCTTCATCCGTTCCCGCAGCTTCTTCTCGATGTAGAAGCATTCCGGCGCCTTGATGTCCTCAAGATTGATGCCGCCAAAGGTGGGCTCCAGGCTGGCGATGATGTCGATCAGCCGGTCCGGGTCCCGCTCGGCGATTTCCAGATCGAACACATCGATGTTGGCGAACTTCTTGAACAACACCCCCTTGCCTTCCATCACCGGCTTGGCCGCCAGCGGCCCGATCGGCCCCAGCCCCAGCACCGCGGTCCCGTTGGTGATGACCCCGACCAGATTGGCGCGGGAGGTCAGCTCGGACACCTGGGCCGGGTCGGCAACGATCTCCTCGCAGGCCGCCGCCACACCCGGCGAATAGGCCAGCGACAGGTCGTACTGGTTGGTCATCTGCTTGATCGGGGTGACGGCAATCTTCCCCGGCCGCGGCTGACGGTGGTAGTACAGGGCGGCATTGCGGAATTGGTTATTGTCCATGGTCTCTGTCTCGTTCCCGGTGTAAGTGTGGAGGGAGGGGCGGCCAGTAGAGCGCCGGTAATCCATAATTATAGTGGCTACAGCGGGTTTTGCAGCCCGTGCAATCCATTTCGCGATGCGCAATAGCACTTTCTCAAAGGCCTGGGCTCTGGCATAATTACGGGCTTTCCTACCGACGGCCGCCATGACTCGGCAGAGCCCAGCGACCGGCGGGGAGAACGGTTCGGACCCAGCAGGCTGGGCCCACTATCCATCAAGTTTCTTTGAGAGAAAACACCATGACCGCACCGTTGAATGCTCCCGCCTACGTCAAAAACGAACGCCTCAAACAATGGGTCGCCAGCATCGCCGAACTGACCCAGCCGGACGCCATCCACTGGGCTGATGGTTCGCAGGAAGAATACGACCGCCTCTGTGCCGACATGGTCGCCGCAGGCACGCTGATCAAGCTGAACGAACAAAAGCGTCCCAATTCCTACCTGGCCTTCTCCGACCCCTCCGACGTGGCCCGGGTTGAAGACCGCACCTACATCTGCTCCGAAAACAAGGACGACGCCGGCCCGACCAACAACTGGGAAGCCCCGGCCAAGATGCGCGAAACCCTGAACGACCTGTTCAAGGGCTGCATGAAGGGCCGCACGATGTACGTGATCCCCTTCTCCATGGGCCCGCTGGGCTCCCCGATCGCCCACATCGGCGTCGAAATCTCCGATTCCGCCTACGTGGTCGTGAACATGCGCACGATGACCCGCATGGGCAAGGCCGTGTTTGACGTGCTGGGCAGCGACGGTGAATTCGTCCCCTGCGTCCACACCGTCGGCGCACCGCTGGAAGCCGGCCAGAAGGACGTGGCCTGGCCGTGCAACCCGACCACCAAGTACATCGTGCATTACCCCGAAACCCGGGAAATCTGGTCCTACGGCTCCGGCTACGGCGGCAACGCGCTGCTGGGCAAGAAGTGCTTCGCGCTGCGCATCGCTTCCACGATGGCCCGCGACCAGGGCTGGCTGGCCGAACACATGCTGATCCTCGGCGTGGAATCCCCCGAAGGCGAAAAGACCTACGTTGCGGCAGCCTTCCCGTCCGCCTGCGGCAAGACCAACTTCGCCATGCTGATCCCGCCGAAGACCTTCAACGGCTGGAAGATCACCACCATCGGCGACGACATCGCCTGGATCAAGCCCCGCGTCAACGCGGACGGCGTCACCCGCTTCTACGCGATCAACCCGGAAGCCGGCTTCTTCGGCGTTGCCCCCGGCACCTCCGAAAAGACCAACTTCAACGCGCTGGCCACCCTCAAGGAAAACATCATCTTCACCAACGTCGCGCTGACCGACGACGGTGACGTGTGGTGGGAAGGCCTGACCAAGCAGGCTCCGGATCACCTGATCGACTGGCAAGGCAAGGACTGGACCCCGGAAGACGGCAAGAAGGGTCGCAAGGCTGCCCACGCCAACTCCCGCTTCACCGCCCCGGCCAACCAGTGCCCGTCCATCGACCCGGCCTGGGAAGATCCCGCCGGCGTGCCCATCTCCGCCTTCATCTTCGGCGGCCGCCGCGCCACCACCGTGCCGCTGGTGTACCAGGCCTTCAACTGGAACTACGGCGTCTACATGGCCGCCACGCTGGGCTCCGAAACCACCGCTGCCGCCTTTGGCGCCCAGGGCGTGGTCCGTCGCGACCCGTTCGCGATGCTGCCCTTCTGCGGTTACCACATGGGCGACTACTTCAACCACTGGCTGAAGATGGGTCGTACCGTCGAAGCCACGCCGAAGATCTTCTGCGTGAACTGGTTCCGCATGGACGCCGACGGCAACTTCATGTGGCCCGGCTTTGGCGACAACATGCGCGTGCTGAAGTGGATCGTGGATCGCTGCAAGGGCCGCATCTCCGCCAAGGAAACCCCGCTGGGCTGGATGCCGAAGTTCGAAGACATCGACTGGAGCGACCTGGCCGTCAAGAAGGAAGAGTTCGAAGCCCTGACCCAGGTGGATGCCGATGCCTGGAAGGCCGAACTGGCCGGCCACAAGGAATGGTTCGACAAGATGGGCGACCGTCTGCCGAAGGAATTCAACCTGAAGCGCGAACTGTTCGAACTGGGTCTGTGGAAAGCCGCCTAAGGCCTGAAACCACCCCGTAGTAAGACCCCAACGGCCACCTGAACGGGTGGCCGTTTTGCTTGCAGGAGCATTGATCATGAGCCGCCCCGCTGCCCGCCGGATGCGCGACATCGCCCCCTTCCACGTCATGGAATTGATGACCCAGGCCAAGGCCCTTGAGGCCCAGGGCTGCGACATCGTGCACATGGAAGTCGGCGAACCCGACTTTCCGACGCCGGAACCGATCCTGGCCGCCGCCCGCGCGTTCCTCCGCCACGGCGAGGTGCATTACACCGCCGCCCTGGGTCTGCCAGCCCTGCGCGAGGCGATTGCCGGCTTCTACCGCAGCCGCTACGGCCAGGATGTCGCCGCCGAGCAGATCGTGGTCACCACCGGCGCTTCCGGTGCGCTGATCCTGGCGCTGGCCTGCCTGACCGAACCCGGCCGCCGCTGGCTGCTGCCCGACCCCGGCTACCCCTGCAACCGGCATTTCGTCCGGATGTTCGAAGGCATCCCGACCGCCCTGCCGGTTTTCCCCGCGGACAATTACCAGCCCACTCCAGCCCAGCTGGAAGCCGCCTGGGCCGACGACATCGACGGTCTGATTGTCGCCTCCCCGGCCAACCCCACCG
>JBEBBF010000228.1:0-6497 GCA_041158545.1 Pseudomonadota bacterium
CCAGAATCCTGGCAAAGCACATGGGTGGCGACACCGGGGTCGAAAGCCGTTCCGGAAAAGGAAGCTGCTTTTGGTTTACCGCTCGTCTTGGAAAAAAAATATAGTCCCCGTGCTTATCGCCGGCCATATCCGTGCCGACCCTATCCAAAAGCCATCATGACTTCATGTCGGCTGAAACGGTGGCATGAAGTCATTGCCCTTATCGCCAACGCCAGGCGCCTGATTCCTACTGCCCAGCCTCACGGCAAGCACAAATCCAAACGGAAAGTGTGTGCATCAAGTTCAGCGCAGACTCAACTTGACCGCGCCCGGTTTCGGAATGAACTGGACGCTGCCTTCGGCGAAGCGGCGGGGGCCGAGGGTTTCGGAGTCGATGCCTTCCCGGTAGTCGAGCAGCTTGTAGCCGGCGTAGCCCTGTTCCCGTTGCAGCTGGCTGGCGCGGCGCTGAATCACCCGCATGGCCTCGCCGTCGCCGCCGTTGTGAAAGCGCTTCATCTGCAGCGCGAACTGGTAGGTGTGTTCGCTGGTGCGCTGCTCCTCAATCCGCCAGTTGGGCGCCAGCGGGTCATAGACCAGCCAGATTGCCGCGCCGCCCAGGGCGCCGGTGATGACGCTGTCCAGCGACAGGGCGGTGTTGGCGGTGAGTTTGACCGTGGATTCCGGCAGCAACGGGCCGATGCCGCCGGCGCAACCGCCCAGGCAGAGCGGCAGACCGAGGGCCAGCGCGAGGACCGGGCGGCAGCTCATAGCTTGTCGAACAAGCTGAGGCCGGTGACCTTGACGAAGGCGGTCTGGGCGGCGTCGAGGCTGGTCTTTTTCTTGGTCAGGTCGGAGTAGGCGGCAACGTAGTCCAGATCCTGCAGGTCGGAAAGCTGCGTCGCGTATTGCACGTTCACGTCCTGGCTGAGGCTGACCAGATTGTCGAGTTCGGCGAGTTGCGAGCCGAGCTTGGAGCGTTGGGCGCTGAGGTGTTCCAGCGCCTGATCGAAGTTGAGGCCGAGCTGATTGAGCTGGTTGTGGTAGCTGGCGCGCAGGGCGTCGCTGGTGCCACCGGTTTCCAGCGCGGTGATGAAATTGTTGATCGTGGTGAACACGCTCTGGTTGGTGCTGGGGGAGATCGTGAAATTATCGTTATCGACCGGGGTGCCGGTCAGCGTGATCGTGGCGCCGCCGACGGTGATCGCGCCACCGCTGGTGTAGGTTGCCGCAGCGACCACGGCCGGGGCCATCGGCAGGCCGGTGGTGGTGTCGATCTGCTCGACCCGGTAATCCAGGCCCTGGTTCTGGATGGTGACCCGGTAAGTATTGCCGTCGTAGTTGTCGAAGGGGCCGGCGGCAGCGGCATCGTGGCCGACGCGGGTCAGGTTGGCGCTGTCGGTATTGACGACATAGCGGCCATTGCCCTGGGTGATCGATTCGAACACTTCCTGGCCGGACAGGGAGACATCGAGGAAACGCTGGCTGGAGACCTGGAGCTGGCGGCGGCCGCCGTCGCCCTGGTAGGTGATCGTGCCATTGCTATCGACGAAGGACTGGGTGCCGCCCTTGTAGCCGGAGAAGAAGGCCATGCCGGTCGCGTCCTTGGTGTTGGCCAGCGCCAGCAGTTGCTGCATGTCTTCGCGGATCGCCGTGGCGACGGCGCGGCGTTCGCTGGGGGTATAGGCGCCATTACCGGCGGCGACCCATTTTTCCCGGACGTCCTGGAGGATCTCGGTCATGCCACCGACGTGGCTTTCCAGCAGCGCCAGCGTCGACTTGGCGGTCCTCTGGTTGTCGAGATACTGGTTGTTCACCGCTTGCTGGTCGCTGGTCACCAGGGCCTGGGCGGCGGCGACCGGGTCATCCTGCGGGGTCAGGATGCGGCGGCCGGTGGAAATCTGGTTCTGCAGCTTGTACAGGTCGTTATAGGTCCGTTGCAGGCCAAGGGTGCCGCTATCGAAAATCTGGGCTGAACTCAAACGCATGATCGTGCTCCTTGCGGCTAGTTGCCGGCGATGGCGAGGATGTCGCCAAACAGTTGCGACCCGACTTCCAGCATCTTGGCGGCGGCCTGGTACGCCTGTTGATAACGGATCAAATTCGCCGCTTCTTCATCCATATTCACGCCGGACACGGAATCCCTGGCTTTTTGCGTCTGCTCGACCATCGCCGCCTGCGCCGTGCTGCTCACTTTGGCCTGATTGGCGCGGCTGCCGATCTCGCCGACGATCTGGGCGTAGGAGACCTGGTAGGTCGCGGCGCCGCTGCCGGTGGTGTTGCGGGTCTGTAGGGCACCCAGCGCCACCATGTTGCGGGCGTCGGAGATGCCGCCGCTGTTGGCTTCGATCTTGAAGCGGTCGCCATTGACCGGGCTGCCGCTGATCTGGAAGCTGAGGCCGTTGAAACTGATGATGTCGCCGCTCTGGAAGCTCACCGGATCGGTCAGCGCGGTAATGGTCACCGGCGCTTGCGCCGTGCCATTCCGGGTGACATTGACCGTGGCCCCCACCGGGAAGCCGGAAAAACTGGTCGTCGCCACGGCGTAGATCAGCTGCAGCGGCAGACCGGCGGTGCTGTAGCCGGTGGAGACGGTTCCCGGACTGATCGTCGCGCTACCGGTATTGGCGGCAACGGGGCCGGTGCGGAACGGCGTTCCGGCGGCGATCCGGCGGACATCCTCGCTGATCTGGCTATTCAACGTGAAATTGCGGGCGATTTCCCGGGTCGGCTGGATCAGGAAGGTATCGCCCACTGCGGCGTCGGTCGTGAAGCTGGACAGGGCCAGGCCTTCCGACTGGGCGACGGTCTGGCCCTGGGCATTGGTGACCGTGCCAAATACGCCGGCCAGCGTCGCCGAGCTGGGCCAGCTGTAGCCGTCGGACAGACGGGTCAGCACATAGCCGCTGGCCTTGCGTTCCAGCTGGTAATCGCTGGTGCCGATGTTGGTGTAGAAGTTGCCATTGCTGCTGTCGTAGGGCGGCGGGGCGCTGACGAAGCCGATGTCGAAGTCGGCGGTGTTGCTGTTGGCGCTGTTGCCGATCACCTTGGGTGCGGAAATCTGGAAGTAGTCGGCGACGAAGGCGGTGCTGTTTTCCGCGGTCTGGCCGAGCAGGTTTTGCCCGAGCGCGTGCTGGGCATTGATGGTCAGCGCCACCGAGGCGGCCACCTGGCCCAGGCCATTGGCTGCGGCGTCGAGGGATTCGCTGCGGAAACGCAGCAGGCCGCCCAGCTTGCCGCCGCTGGAGAGGATGTCGTCCGGCAGTTCGCTGTTGCGGCTGTTGCCCTTGAGCGCCACGACCATCCGTTCCGGGTCAGCGGCAGAAGCCTGCGCCACCAGCGCGAAGGACTGGTTGCCGACCACCAGCTGCTGGCCGGAGCCGATGAAGACGTTGTAACTGCCGGTGCGATCGACGGTGACGTTGGCGCGGACCAGCTTGCTGAGGTCGCTGACCAGCTGGTCGCGTTGATCCAGCAGGTCATTCGGCGGAATGTTGTCGCCGGCAACGCCGCGGATCGAGGCGATCTTTTCATTGAGCTGCGCCAGCTGGCTGGCGTAGGCGTTGATGTCGCTGACCGTGCCGACCACCTGGGTATTCACGTTGTCGTAGAGATCGGCCAGCCGGCCTTCCAGCGTCTGGAAGCGGGTGGCCAGGGCCTGGCTGGAGGACACCATGGACTGGCGTGCCGAGGTCAGCGAGGGATTCGCCGCGACCTGCTGCAGGCTCTTGAAGAAGTCCTGCAAGGTCGGCGTCAGCCCGGAGCTGGCGTCGGCGAGGATGTTGTCGATCTGCGAGACCTGGTTGTAATAGGCCTCGTAATCGGCGCCGAGGGTCTGGGCCTGGTTGTACTGGGCGTTGAGGACCGCATCGTAGGAGCGCTTGACCGTATCCACATGCACGCCCTGCCCCATCGCGCCGGAGCCGGTGGTCATCGGGATGTTGGTGGACTGGACGGTGTTCTGCCGGCTGTAACCCAGGGTGTTGGCGTTGGCGATGTTGTGCTGTGTCGTCAGCAGGCCGTATTGCGCGGCATTGACTGCGGTCACGCCAATCGAAAGCAGGCTTCCCATGATCTTCTTCTCCGTTCCGCCGGGTTATCGGCACTGGCAGGGTTCGTTTGAACCCCTCGGCTTAGCCGATCAATGCCTGACGGAGCGTGGGTCCGTTGATGATCCGGGCCAGTTTGTCGGCGTATTGCGGATCGGTGGCATAACCGGCTTGCTGCAGTCTTCGAGCAAACTCCGTGCCATCCTGGGAGCCAATCACCGCGCTGTAACGACCGTTGTTGCGCAGCAGCTGGGCGTAATCATTGAAGGCTTCGGCGTAGGACCCATAGGCGCGGAAGCGTTCGGTGACCTTCTGCGGTTCGCCGTTGATGTATTCGGTGGTGGTCGCTTCGACGCTGGCGCCCTTCCAGTTCTTGCCGGCCTTGATCCCGAACAGGTTGTAGCTGTTGCTGCCGTCGGGCAGGCGCGGTTCGCTCCGCCCCCAGCCGCTTTCCAGCGCGGCGTGGCCGACGATGAAATGCGGCGGAATGCCGGTGTTGCGGCTGGCTTCGACGGCGCCGGACCAGATCCGGTTCACGAAATCCCGGTTGTTGTTGCCGCTGTCGCCACTGCTGGCGGAAGTTGCGCTGGCCGCGCTGCTGGCCACCATCGCCTGCAGGCGCTGCCCGGCCAGGGCCTGCAGCGTTGCCGCCTGGCCGGCATTGCCGGCGGCGGCAAGACTGTTGCCGCCCGCTGCTGCACTTGCCGCCGGGTTTGCCGCCGGGTTTGCCGCTTCCAGATTGGCGCCGAGTTGCCGCTCGATCATCCGGGCGAAGCCCAGGCTGCCGGAGCCGGACAGGTTCTGCGCCAGTTGCTGGTCGAGCATCGAGGTATAGAACTTGGTCGAGTCGCTGTTGAGCATGCCGTCGTCGGGCACGGTGTCGCGCATGCTCTTCAGCACCATCTGCAGGAACATCGATTCGAATTGCTGTGCCGCGGCGGAAAGCCCGGCCTTGGGGTCTTTCTGGAGTTGTTCGCGGACGTCCTGGGCGCTGCGGCCGTCGACGGCCAGACGATTGGGAAGCGGCGAGGTGGCCATCAGATGATTTCCAGTTCGGCGCGCAGCGCGCCCGCGGCCTTCATCGCCTGCAGGATCGCCAGCAGGTCGAGCGGGTTGGCGCCGAGGGCGTTGAGCGCCTTGACCACGTCGGCCAGATTGGCGCCGGCCTTGACGTTCATCAGCGTGCCGGGGTCCTGATTGACCTGGACATTGCCGCCCTGCTCGTTATTCACCACCACCGAGAGGTTGCCGTGGGCAACGGCACAGGCGTCCAGCGTCACGGTCTGGTTCATCACCACCGAGCCGGTGCGGGGATTGACGATCACCTTGGCGTTGCCCTGGACCGGCACCACGTCGAGCGCCAGCATGCGGCCGATGAAGGCGACACGGGCGTCCGGCTCTTCCGGGGCGCGGACGCGAATCTGGCGGCCGTCGCTGGCCTGGGCGACATTGCCGAGGTTCTTGTTGATGGCTTCGACGATGCGTTGCGCCGTGCCGAAATCGTTGCCGCCCAGTTCGAGATAGACGAAGGGGCCGTCGCCGAGCAGCGTCGGCACCGACCGTTCCACGGTGGCCCCGGCGGGAATCCGCCCGGCGGAGAGGTGATTGACCTGAACCTTGCCACCCCCACCGGCGGCACCGGCGCCGCCGACCAGCACATTGCCCTGGGCGATGGCGTAAATCTGGCCGTCAGCGCCCTTCAAGGGCGTCATCAGCAGCGTGCCGCCGCGCAGGCTCTTGGCGTTACCCATCGACGACACGGTGACGTCGATTTCCTGGCCAGGCCGGGAGAAGGGCGGCAGGTTGGCGGTGATCATCACCGCGGCGACATTCTTCAGCTGCAAGCGGCCTGCCTGCTCGATCGGCAGGTTGACCCCCAGCTGCGACAGCATGTTGACCAGGGATTGGGTTGTGAACGGGGTTTGCGTGGTCTGGTCGCCGCTGTTGTCGAGGCCGACCACCAGGCCGTAGCCGATCAACTGGTTGTTCCGCACGCCCTGGATGCCGGCCAGATCCTTGATCCGTTCAGCCTCGGCCGTGCCCGACCACAGCGGCAAAACACAGGCGGCGAGGATTGCCGCTTGCCGCAGCCAGTTGCCGCTTTTGCCGTCCATCATCCCACTCCTTCAGTTTTCTGCTCAGAACGGCAGAACAGTAAGGAAGAAGCGTGCCAGCCAGCCCATGACCTGGGATTCGGCGATGTAGCCGGAAGAACGGTATTCCACCCGGACATCGGCGACCTTGGTCGAGTCGATGGTGTTGGCGGAATTGACGAAATTGGGATTGACCACGCCGGACAGCCGGATGAATTCCTGGCCCTGGCCGATGGCCAGCTGTTTCTCGCCGGAAACCAGCAGGTTGCCGTTGGCCAGCACCTCGATCACCGTGACGGTGATGGTGCCGGTGAACACGTTGTTGGCGACGGACTCGCCCTTGCCGCTGAAGTTATTGACGTTGGAGGCGGTGACGCCG
>JBEBBF010000229.1:0-5453 GCA_041158545.1 Pseudomonadota bacterium
GACGCCATCCGCGCCGCGGTGCGGACATTGAACGAAACCGGCTCTTTTGACGGCACGGTTTACCTCACCGAAGTCCCGATCAAGAAGCGCAGCATGGCCTGGCGGGTCCGGCAGGCCGCCGCGGTGGCGCTGGACAGCACCTACCGTTTCGACCAGTTCAAGAGCAAGAAGGAAGAAGTCCGCCGGCCGCTGCGCAAGCTGACCTTTGCCGTCGAACGCCGCAACGAGCTGCCCCCCGCCGAAGAAGCGCTGCAACAGGGTTGCGCCATCGCCGAAGGCATGGCCCTGGCCCGCACGCTGGGCAATCTGCCCGGCAACGTTTGCACCCCGACCTACCTCGCGGACCAGGCCCGGCAGCTGGCCAGCGAATTCGGCCTCGACTGCCAGATTCTCGAACAGGCGGACATGGAAAGCCTGGGCATGGGTTCGCTGCTCTCGGTGAGCCGCGGCTCGCGCCAGCCGCCGAAGCTGATCGTGCTGCACTACAAGGGCGGCAAGCCGGAAGACAAACCCGTGCTGCTGGTCGGCAAGGGCATCACCTTCGACACCGGCGGCATCTCGCTGAAGCCCGGCGCCGAAATGGACGAAATGAAGTTCGACATGTGCGGCGCCGCCGGCGTCCTCGGCACGCTGAAAGCCGCGGTCCGGATGGGCCTGCCGCTCAACCTCAGCGTGCTGGTCCCCACCTGCGAAAACATGCCCGACGGCAACGCCAGCCGCCCCGGCGACATCGTCACCACGATGTCCGGCCAGACCATCGAAATCCTCAACACCGACGCCGAAGGCCGGCTGATCCTCTGCGACGCGCTGACCTACGGCGAGCGCTTCGAACCCGACACCGTGATCGACGTCGCCACGCTGACCGGCGCCTGTGTCGTCGCCCTCGGCCACATCGCCTCCGGCCTGTTTGCCAACAACGACAGCCTGGCGCGGGACCTCCTCACCGCCGGCGAGGAAGCCCAGGACCGGGCTTGGCAACTGCCGCTGTGGGACGACTACCAGGACCTGCTGAAGAGCCCCTTCGCCGACATGGCCAACATCGGTGGCCGCTGGGGTGGCGCCATCACCGCAGCCTGCTTCCTCTCCCGCTTCACCCGCAAGTACGAATGGGCCCACCTCGACGTCGCCGGCACCGCCTACAAATCCGGCAGCGACAAGGGCGCCACCGGCCGGCCGGTACCGCTGCTCGCCCACTACCTGCTCAAGCGCGCCGGCAAACTCTCCTGATACGGCGATGACCCAGGTCTTCTTCTACCACGGCGCCAGCGACAAGCTGGCCGCTGCCTGCGCGCTGATCGGCAAGGCCCACGCCCAGCAAAAGCCGATGCTGATCTACGCCCCGGAAGACCACCTGGCCCAGGCCATCGACCGCCTGCTGTGGGCCCGGGCTCCGCTCTCCTTCCTGCCGCACTGCGACCAGGACGCGCCCATCGCCGGCGAAACCCCGATCCTGATCGCCCGCCAGCTGCAACAACCGGCCCAGACCGAAAGGCTGATGAACCTCGGCCCCGACTTGCCGCCGCAGTGCGAACGCTTCACCAGCATCATCGAAGTCGTCGGCCGCGAAGAAAACGACCGCCTCGCCGCCCGTCAGCGCTTCAAGCAATACAAGGACCGGGGCATCCCCATCCAGTCCATCGACCTTTCCGGGAAATGACCACCATGGCCGAGGCTGACACCCCCAAAACCGACGACGTCGCCGCCCGCGCCGACTCCCTGGTCGCCCGCGCCGACTCCTTCATGCAACGCCGGCGCAACCTCTCGTCGCTGCGCTCGCCGCCGCCACCGCCGCCGCTGAAACCGGCGCCCCCCTCCGCCGCCGTCGTCACCACCCGCGCCACCCTCAACGACACCCCCAACAGCGCGCTGCGCATCGCCGTCGCCGAACCGCCGACGCTGACCGCCGTCATCACCCCGTCGCCGCTGCCCAGCAACAGCACCGCCGTCCTGGCCCCGCGGGTCGAACACGAAGACATCCCGGTGCTGACCGAGGTTTTCGATCCCAGCACCAAGCCCGAACGTAATGGCGCCCCGGCCGCTCCCAGCACCGCCGACCTCAACACCCTCGCCGTCGAACTCGCCCACGCCATCAGCCAGTGCCTCTCGGTCGAACTGCCCAACCTGGTCAGCGCCGCGCTGCGCCAGACCTTCGCCGGCCTGGAAAACGACCTGAAGCACGGCATCTACGGCATCACCGAATCGGCGCTGCACCGCTTCATGGAACAGCACCACCAGCCGCCGGAAGACGCTCCCCCGCCACCGGCCGAACCCCGCTAGGCACCGCGCCCCCGGCCCCGCCCAAGCGCAGCCCCCCCGTTTTTCGCCCGCCGAACCGGCGCATCCCGGCATTTCCGCCCCCGATTTCCCCCACCGCCGCGGTTTTTTCCGCCCAATCCGGCAAAACCCGCCAGCAGATCGTCCATCGGCCCTGCGCCGCAGGGTCTCTCCGGTATAATCCGCGGCTTTTCTCAATTTGCGGATTTTCCGCTTTCATTTCCGATAGTTATGGAACTCGCCAAAGCTTTCGAACCCGCGGACATCGAGCGCCGCTGGTACCCCGACTGGGAAGCCAAGAATTACTTCGCCGCCGGTCTCGACCGCAGCAAGACCGACGCCTTCTGCATCCTGCTGCCGCCGCCCAACGTCACCGGCACCCTGCACATGGGTCACGGTTTCAACCAGACCATCATGGACGCGCTGACCCGCTACCACCGGATGCGCGGCGCCAACACCCTGTGGCAGCCCGGCACCGACCACGCCGGCATCGCCACCCAGATCGTCGTGGAACGCCAGCTGGACGCCCAGGGCATCTCCCGCCACGACCTCGGCCGCGAGAAATTCCTGGAAAAGGTCTGGGAATGGAAGGAATACTCCGGCAACACCATCACCCGCCAGATGCGCCGCCTCGGCACCAGCCCGGACTGGACCCGCGAACGCTTCACGATGGACGCCGGCCTCTCGAAGACCGTCACCGAAACCTTCGTCCGCCTCTATAACGAAGGCCTGATCTACCGCGGCAAGCGCCTGGTGAACTGGGATCCCAAGCTGCACACCGCCGTTTCCGACCTGGAAGTCATCTCCGAAGAGGAAGACGGCTTCATGTGGCACATCCGCTACCCGCTGGCCGATGGCTCCGGCAGCCTGGTCGTCGCCACGACCCGCCCGGAAACCATGCTCGGCGACACCGCGGTGATGGTTCATCCGGAAGACGAACGCTACAAGCCCATGATCGGCAAGATGGTGAAGCTGCCGCTGACCGATCGCGAAATCCCGATCATCGCCGACAGCTATGTCGATCTCGAATTCGGCACCGGCTGCGTCAAGGTCACGCCGGCGCACGACTTCAACGACTACGCGGTGGGCCAGCGCCACCAGCTGCCGCTGATCTCCATCCTGACCCTGGACGCCAGGATCAACGACAACGCCCCGGAAAAATACCGCGGCCTGGATCGCTTCGACGCCCGCAAGGCCGTCGTCGCCGACCTCGAAGCCCTCGGCATCCTGGAAAAGACCGACAAGCACAAGTTGAAGGTCCCCCGCGGCGACCGCACCGGCGTCGTCATCGAACCGATGCTGACCGACCAGTGGTTCGTCGCGATGAGCAAACCCGGCCATGACGGCAAGTCCATCACCGAAAAGGCGCTGGACTGCGTCGCCTCCGGCGAAATCAAGTTCTACCCGGAAAACTGGGTGAACACCTACAACCAGTGGCTGAACAACATCCAGGACTGGTGCATCTCCCGCCAGCTGTGGTGGGGCCACCAGATTCCCGCCTGGTACGACGCCTGGGGCAACGTCATCGTCGCCCACAGCGAAGACGAAGCCTGCACGATCTGGCGCGACCGCGCCCAGGCCCGGCTGGCCCACCTGCAGGGCGACCTCTCCCGCGCCCGTTTCGTCGAGCATCACCCGGAATCCCCCGAGTTGCTGGCCGGACTCAGCCAGGAAGAACTCGAAGCCGCCCTCGCCAACGGCCCGCAGCTGACCCGCGACAACGACGTCCTCGACACCTGGTACTCCTCGGCGCTGTGGCCGTTCTCGACGCTGGACTGGACCCCGGAATGGCCGGCCCAATCCAACGACGCCCTCGACCTTTACCTGCCCTCGACGGTGCTGGTCACCGGCTTTGACATCATCTTCTTCTGGGTCGCCCGGATGGTGATGATGACCCGGCACCTCACCGGCAAGATTCCCTTCAAGCACGTCTATGTCCACGGCCTGATTCGCGACGCCGAAGGCCAGAAGATGTCCAAATCCAAGGGCAACGTGCTGGACCCGATCGACCTGATCGACGGCATCGGCCTCGACGCGCTGATCGAAAAGCGCACCACCGGCCTGATGAACCCCAAGCAGGCCGAAAGCATCGCCAAGAAGACCAAAAAGGAATTCCCCGACGGCATCGCCGCCTTCGGCACCGACGCGCTGCGCTTCACCTTCGCCAGCCTCGCCAGCCCCGGCCGCGACATCAAGTTCGACCTCAACCGCTGCGAGGGCTACCGCAACTTCTGCAACAAGCTGTGGAACGCCACCCGCTTCGTGCTGATGAACGTCGAAGGCCAGGACCTCGGGCTGGAACACAGCCAGGGCAGCCCCGCCTGCGGCGGCAACGGCCCGCTGGCCTTCTCCTTCGCCGACCGCTGGATCGTCAGCCACCTGCAACAGGTGGAAAAGGACATCGAACAGCACTTCACCGAATACCGCTTCGACCTGCTGGCCCAGAGCATCTACCGCTTCGTCTGGGACGAGTTCTGCGACTGGTATCTCGAACTGGCCAAGGTGCAGATTCAGACCGGCGACGCCGCCCAGGCCCGCGGCACCCGCCGCACCCTGGTCCGCGTCCTCGAAACCGTACTCCGCCTCGCCCACCCGCTGATCCCCTTCATCACCGAAGAACTCTGGCAGACCGTCGCCCCCATCGCCGGCCGCAAGACCCACGATTCCATCCTGCTCGCCGCCTACCCCCGCGCCGAAGCCGCGAAGGAAGACCCGGCGTCCGAAGCCCGCGTCGAACGGCTGAAGACCCTGGTCCATGCCTGCCGCAACCTGCGTGGTGAAATGGGCCTGTCCCCGGCCCAGCGCGTGCCACTGCTCGTCACCGGCGCCAGCGAAGAAACCCGCAGCTTCGGCCCCTTCCTGCAGGTGCTCGGCAAGCTCTCCGAAGTCGTCTTCGTCGAAGACTTCCCCGCGGACGCCATCGCCCCGGTTGCCGTGGTTGGCGACGCCCGGCTGATGCTGAAGATCGAAATCGACGCCGCCGCCGAACGGGAACGCCTGGGCAAGGAAATCGACAAGCTGGAAAAACTCCAGACCGCGATCCAGTCCAAGCTCGACAACGCCGGCTTCGTCGCCCGCGCCCCCGCCGCCGTGGTCGACCAGGAGCGCAAGCGCCTGGCCGACTGCCAGGCCACGCTGGAAAAACTCCATCCCCAACTCGCCCGGCTGGCCGGCAACTA
>JBEBBF010000230.1:0-4724 GCA_041158545.1 Pseudomonadota bacterium
GCCCGAGAAGGTTTATCGGGCTTTTGTGGAGGCGGATGCGCTGGCCCAGTGGATTCCGCCGAATGGCTTCACTTGCACTGTGCATCATCAGGATGCCGTGGTCGGCGGGACCTTCCGGTCCTCGTTCCGCAACTTCACGACGGGTCAGAGCCATGCCTTTGGCGGGCGCTATCTGGAGCTGGTCCCCGGCGAACGGCTGCGTTACACCGACAATTTCGACGACCCCGATTTGCCCGGCGAGATCATGGTGAGCATCGACCTCAAGGCGGTGACTATGGGGACCGAGCTCAGCATCCGCCAGGAAAACCTGCCGGACGTGATTCCCGCGTCCCAGTGCTACCTGGGCTGGCAGGAATCCCTGCGCAACCTCGCCCGCCTGGTCGAGCCGCATATTCCCGGCTGAAGCCAGCTGGCGAGGGAAAGCAAACCCGGCGCCCCGTCACGGCGCGCCGGAGTCGGCTTACTTCGGCAGTTTTTCGTACAGCGACACCACGCCTTCCATGACTTCCAGGATGCGTTCGCTGGTGGTGGCGACGTTGGTCGCCAGTTGCTTCTTTTCGTTGGTATTGCTGCCGGGGGCGTCCAGCGCCAGCTCGAAGAACATCCACTGCTGCCGGACCAGATCCAGCTCGCCCTTGATGGCGGGCGTGGTGGCCGGGCTGTTGCTCAGCTCGTTGAGGCCGTCGGAAAACTCCTTGCGCGCCTTGGTCAGATCGGCGGCGAAGGTGGCGGGGCCGAGGTTCCAGGCCAGGGCCTGGTAGAACTTGGCCATCCGCTGCGACAGCATCCGCTGGCGACCGGCGATATTCACCAGCCGGCCGGCGGTGGTGCCGGCGTGTTTTTCCAGCTGCACCGTGCCCTGATGCGCCAGGGCCAGCACGTCCTCGTTGATCTGCATGACCCGCTTGCCGCCTTCCGGCGCGGCCTTGCTGCCGAGCAGCACGTCCTTGTATTCCAGCCAGCTCTTTTCGAGCTTGAGGTAGGTTTCCTTGATTTCCGGCGTCGGCGCGAAGTTCTTCAGCTCGACCAGTTGCCGGTCGAACAGCGCGACCGACAGATCAAGGATCTTCTGCGAGCGCTCGACCTCGATGCCCTGGCCGACCTGCAGGTAGGCCTTGGCCATCCGTTGCGAAAGCATCCGCTCCCGGCCGGCCTTGTTGATGGCGACGTTGATATCGGTGATCTGCGCCCAGGCCAGCGTGGCGCAGGCCGAGAGCAGCAGGGCGCACAGCGCCTTGGTCAGGTATTTCATGGAACCTCTTGGGGTAAATCGGAAAGGCAAAACTATCCCGCGAAGCGGGTCGGGGAAAACTTGACCCGGATCAATTCCGAAGGTTCCCCGGCCGCAAGAAATCGGCGATGCCGGCGGCCACCCCGGCGGGGCGCGGTGCCGCCGGGGAACCGGCCGTCGCCGGCCTTAGCCGCCGGTGCCGCCGACCGTCAGGCCGTCGATCCGCAACGTCGGCTGGCCGACGCCGACCGGGACGCTCTGGCCGTCCTTGCCGCAGGTGCCAACGCCGGAATCCAGGCGCATGTCGTTGCCGATCATCGACACCCGGGTCAGCGCGTCCGGGCCGTTGCCGATCAGCGTGGCGCCCTTGATCGGCGTGGTGATCCGGCCGTCCTCGATCAGGTAGGCCTCGGACATCGAGAAGACGAACTTGCCGTTGGTGATGTCCACCTGGCCACCGCCGAAGTTGGCGGCATAGACGCCCTTCTTGACCGAGGCGATGATTTCTTCCGGCGACTTGTCGCCGCCCAGCATCGCGGTATTGGTCATCCGCGGCAGCGGCAGGTGGGCAAAGGATTCGCGGCGGCCGTTGCCGGTCGGGGCGACGCCCATCAGCCGGGCGTTGAGGCTGTCCTGCATGTAGGCCTTGAGGATGCCGTCCTCGATCAGCACGGTGCGCTGGGTCGGGTTGCCTTCGTCGTCGATGTTCAGCGAGCCGCGGCGGTCGGGGATGCTGCCATCGTCGATCACCGTGACGCCGGGCGCGGCGACCCGCTGCCCGATGCGGCCGGAAAACGCCGAGCTGCCCTTGCGGTTGAAATCCCCTTCCAGACCATGTCCCACCGCTTCGTGCAGCAGGATGCCCGGCCAGCCGGAACCCAGCACCACGGTCATGGTGCCGGCCGGTGCCGGCTTCGCGTCGAGATTGACCACCGCCTGATGCACCGCCTCGCGGGCGTAGGTCTGCAGAAGTTCATCGCTGAAATAGCGGAAGTCGAAGCGGCCACCGCCGCCGGCCGAACCTTGCTCGCGCTTGCCGTTTTCCTCGACGATGACGCTGATCGACAGCCGCACCAGCGGCCGCACGTCCGCCGCCAGCCGGCCATCGGAGCCGGCCACCAGCACGACTTCGTACTCCCCGGCCAGCCCGGCCATCACCTGCACCACCCGCGGATCGCGGGCGCGGGCGAAGACTTCCAGCCGCTCCAGCAGCCTGACTTTCTCCTCCGCCGGCAGCGAAGCCAGCGGGTCCTGGGCCGGATAGAGCCAGTGCGGCGGCGTGGTCCGGCGCAGCAGCGGCTGGCGGCCGTCCTGGCCGGCGGCGGCAATCGCCCGCACGGCGCCGGCGGCGTCCTGCAAGGCACGCAGACTGATGTCGTCGGAGTAGGCAAACGCGGTCTTCTCGCCGGAAATCGCCCGGACGCCGACGCCCTGGTCGATGTTGAAGCTGCCGGATTTGACGATGCCCTCGTCCAGGCTCCAGGCCTCGGAGCGGGAATACTGGAAATAGAGGTCGGCGTAATCCACCTTGTGCCGGTTGATGTCGCCAAACACCCGCGCCAGCGCGCCTTCGTCGAGGCCGTAGGGGGCCAGCAGCAGGGCTTCCGCTTGTTGCAGCAGTACGTCTTGATTCATTCCATCTCCGTTTCAGGGGTCAAAGCACCCGATGGCCCAGGGCCGGCAGACTCTGCCGCACCTCGGCCAGGCGTTCGTGTTGCAGGTCGGCGATCACCACGCCCGGACCTTTCAGCTTGCGGTCCAGCACCTCGCCCCAGGGGTCGATGATCATCGAGTTGCCGTGGGTCAGCCGGCCGTTTTCATGGCGTCCGCCCTGTCCGACCGCGAGCAGATAGCACTGGTTCTCGATGGCCCGCGCCCGCAGCAGGATTTCCCAGTGGGCGCGGCCGGTGGTTTCGGTAAAGGCGGCCGGCAGCAGGATCAGATCGACCGGCCCCAGGCGGCGGTACAGCTCGGGGAAGCGCAGATCGTAGCAGATCGACAGCGCCACCCGGCCGAAGGGGGTGTCCACCGCCACCGGCTCCCGGCCGGCCTCGATGAAGGCGGCCTCGTCGTAACGCTCGCGGCCGTTGTCGAAGCCGAACAGGTGAATCTTGTCGTAACGGGCGACGCAGGCGCCGTCCGGGTTATAGACCAGGCTGCTGTTGCGCATCCGCTCCGGCGTGCTGGCCGCCAGCGGGATCGAGCCGGCCACCAGCCAGATGCCGTGACGGCGGGCGGTCTCCGCCAGAAAGTCCTGGATCGGGCCGCTGCCCGGATTTTCCCGCGCCCGCACCCGGTCCGCGTCTTCGGCGCCGATGATAGGGAAATACTCGGGCAGCACCAGGAATTCCGCGCCCTGATCCACCGCCTGCTGCACCAGCCCGGCGGCGGTGACGAGGTTGTCCGCAACCCGCGGCCCGGACACCATCTGCAGGGCGGCGATCCGCCCGTTGCGCTTGTCGCTCATTTGTTCTCCTTGCCCGCCGGCGCCGGGCCGGCCCCTGCCGCACCGACCGAAGTGCCGACTTTCTCGACCTGGGGATCGGCCCAGCTGCCGCTGACCCGGTACTGGAAGCCAAACACCTTGTTCAGCGGATTCTGGAAGACCTTGTTGGCAATGATCGTCGCGACGCCGGCCACCGGATGCGCCATCACCACCGCGCCCAGCGCCGCGACACCGGCCACTTCCGGCTGGACGCTGACCAGCAGGCTCTGGCTTTCCTGGCGCAGATCGGCTTCGCCCTGCATCAGGATGCGGCCGGCCGGGCCGTCGATATGCAGGTCTTCGCGGGTACGGATCACGCCGTTGCGGATGTCGAGCCGGGCGTCGATGGCGTCGAAGGCGAAGCCCTCGCTGAAGATGTCGCGGAAATCCAGCGTGATCCGCCGCGGCAGCGATTGCAGCGACAGCAGCCCGAGCAGCTTGCCGACGCCGGGGTCCACCTTGGCGAACTGGCCGCGGGAGGCGTCCAGGTCCAGCCGGCCGCTCAGACCGGCGTATTCCAGCCCGGTCGGCGCGCCGGGCCAGGCCAGATCGCCCTTCAGGTGGGCGGTGCCGCGCTTGATCGTGCCGGGAAAGCCCAGCCGGTCGAGCAGCTTGCCGACGTCCCGCGCTTCCAGCTCGAACTCCAGCTGGGTCCGGGCGGCGCTGCCGCTCTTCCATTGCCCCTTGCCCTGCAGGTTGCCGTCCGGGTTGTCGATGTTGACCTTGTCCATCAGCCACAGGCCGCCGTCGTTGTGCGCCTTGACGTCCAGCCGGCCGAAATGCCGCTCGCCAATCGCGAAATCGCCGACATGGATGTCGAGGCCGGGCAGGCTGTTCAGCAGGCTGTCGTCGTCGTTGAGGTCCAGACTGCCGCCCTTCTGGTTGGCCGCCGGCAGCAGCAGCCGCTTGAGGTCGGCGCGGACGAAGCCCTTGCCGCCGGTATCCCAGAACACATCCCCGGCGATGTCCTTCATGTTCAGCCCCAGCTGCCAGCCGTTATCCCGCGGC
>JBEBBF010000231.1:0-2689 GCA_041158545.1 Pseudomonadota bacterium
GCGGCAAACCCGGATCAGCGTCTGCAGCACCCGGTCGCCGACCGGGTGGCCATAACTGTCGTTGACCAGCTTGAAGTGATCGACGTCCAGCATCAGCAGCGACAGCTGGCCCCCGTAGCGATCCACCCGCGCCAGCTCCTTGGCCGCGAGTTCGAGGAAATAACGGCGATTGGCGGCGCCGGTCAGGTAATCCAGATGCGCCTGCCGCTCCAGTTCCAGCTGCAGCCGCCGCCGGGTCGAGATGTCCCGGCTGACGCCGTAGAGGATCAGGCGACCGGTCTGGGGGTCCGGCCCCAGGTGGCTGATGACTTCGACCCAGACCGAACGGCCATCCCGGCAGGGCTGCTCCAGCTCGGAGGTATGAAACTCACCCCGGCCCTCGCCCTGGCGGAACAGCGCAATCCGCTTGCGCAGCGCCTCTTCTTCCCGCTCGCCCTGCCCCGGCATGCACGCCTCGGCAAAACCCTGGGCCATGACTTCTTCGGCGGTGAAGCCGCGCATGCCCATCACCGAAGGGCTGACGTAGGTGAAGCGCAGGGTTTCCGTATCCAGCGCCCAGACCACGTCCTGCATGTTCTCGGTCAGCAGCCGGTACATCTGCTCGCTGCGACGTAGCGCCAGCTCGGCCAGCTTGCGCTGGTTGATGTCCGCCACCACCCCGACCAGACCGGTGATGTGGCCATGGACATCCTGCACCGGCCGCCCGGACAGATAGGCCCAGAAGGCGCTGCCGTCGTCACGCAGGTAGAGGCGCTCGACGCTGATCGAGTCCTTTTTCCCGGCCAGCAGCGCCGCCATGCTTTCATCGGCGACATTCCGCTCGCTGGTATGCAGGCGCTCCAGATAGGCGCTGCCGATCAACAGCTCCAGCCGGCTCCCGAACATCTCGGCCAGACTGCGGTTGGCGTGGGTGATCCGGCCCGCGGCATCAACCAGGAAGATGCCGGCGCTGGAAGCGTCGAAAATCAGCCGCAGCATGCCCTGGCTTTCCGCCAGTCGTTCGTTGGCCTCCCGGCTGGCGGCAAGCGCGGCGCTGATCCGGCGATGGCTGCGGACCAGCACATGGGCCAGGAAAGCCAGCAGGACGCTGACCGCCAGCCCGGCGACGATCACCAGCAGGTTGCGCGGCGCGTGGATCCGGGCGTCGAAGGCCGGGCTGGATTCAAACGTGATGCTCCAGGTGTGGCCACCGAAATCGAGCTGGCGCAGCGCACGGAAACGGGCCTCCTGGTCCTGCCCGGACGCCAGCTGGAACAACTGCCGGTCCGGCTGCAGGCTCTTGCCGTCGAAAATCGCAAAGCCCAGTTGCGGCCGGTTTGCCGGCTGCGGCCACAGGCCGAGGACCAGATCGTTCATCCGCAGCGGCGAATAGGCCCAGCCCAGGAGCTGCGCCTGCCGGGCTGGCAGGCTGTCCGGCAGTTCGCCGGAGCGATAGACCGGCACGTAGAGCAGGAAGCCGGCCTGGGCCGTGGCGCTGGCGTCTTCCTGGACCAGCCTGACCTTGCCGCTCATCGCGACGTCGCCGCTGTCCATCGCCCGCCGCATCGCCAGCTGCCGCACCGGCTCGGAATACATGTCGAAGCCGAAGGCCAGCAGGTTGCTGCCGGAAAACGGTTCGAGATAAAGAATGCTGCTCAACCACTCCCGCTCTCCGGCCGGGCGGATGTCGTAGTCGGGAAAGCCCTGCTCACGCTGCTGCCGCACATGCGCCGCCCGCTCCGTCGCCGGCAGGCGCAGGGAAAAGCCGACGCCCTGGATGCCGGGGTAGCGATCGGCCAGCCGCAGCTGGGTGTAGTAAGTGCTGAATGCCCGCCGCTCGACCAGCTTGCCCTGGGCCTCGAACAGCCCGGCGACGCCGCGCAGGATCTGTTCGTTGGCGCGAAGCCGGCTCTCGATCAGCGTCAGCACCCGATTGACTTCGCCGTTGAACTCTTCCCGCAACACGGCGATTTCCCGCTGGCGCAGCGAGTAGGCCACCAGCAAGGTCGTGACCAGGCCCACGCCGAGGAACAACCAGGGCAGCAAAGCAAGCAGCGGGGAAGGCCGCCGGAGCGGCGGCGAAGCCTCCGGTAAGGACATCAGTCGGGTTTCAGTCGGGGGAAATCAGCAGAGCGGCTTGCTGCTGACCAGCACGCCGTCTTCGTCGGCGTAGAGCCATTCGTCGGGCTTGAAGCTGACGCCGCCGAAGGTGATGACCAGATTGCGGTCACCGATGCCTTTCTTGATGCTCTTTTGCGGGTGGGTGTTCAGCGCCCGGACGCCGATATCGATGCCGTTGATGTCGGCGGAGTCGCGGATGCAGCCATAGACCACGACGCCTTCCCAGCCGTTTTTCGCCGCCAGGATCGCCAGCTGGTCACCGACCAGCGCACAGCGCAGCGAACCACCGCCGTCGATCACCAGCACCTTGCCCTTGCCGGGTTCGCCCAGCACTTCGCGAACCAGGGAGTTGTCCTCGAAGATCTTCAGCGTGACGACCTGGCCGGAAAAGCTGGCCCGGCCACCATAACGCTGGAACATCGGCGCCACCACCCGCACCGCGTTACCCAGTTCCGCTTCGAATTCATCGCACAAATCGGGGGTCTTGAAAGTCATTTTTTTACCTGAACTGAAGGAAGGAGCGAGAAAAATTGCTGGCCGGGGATTTTCCGGCAGGTCGCATGGTGGAAGCAAACCTGCCGAAAAGCAA
>JBEBBF010000232.1:0-7303 GCA_041158545.1 Pseudomonadota bacterium
AAAAACAGCACCGCCCGTTCGCCGGCTGCCACCCGCTCGCCCAGTTCGAGCAGATGCTTGCGGCCACGGCTGCTCGGCGCATCCGGAAACAGCGCGATGCCGCCGGATACCGCGGCGGTCACGTTCTTCACCTCGATCCAGCAGCGGGGCCGCGTGTCCGCCTCCAGCAACAGGTCAATCCGGCTGCGCCGGCCGTCGGCCCCGCCGTAGGCCACCTCCTGGCGCAAGCGCGAATACCCCGCCAACTCCGGCACCCGCCCGGCGCGCAGCGCTTCGGCGACCAGGGCGTTGCTGCGGCCGGTGTGGATGCCGACGCATTGGTCTTCCACTTCGACCAGCTCCCAGGTCCAGGCCAGCTTGCGCCCCGGCGCCGTTGCCGGCGCCAGCCAGACCCGGCTGCCCGGCGTGCAGCAGCCCAGCATCGAGCCGGTATTGGCGCAATGCGCCGTCACCAGCCGGCCATCGTCCAGCTGCACATCGGCCAGAAACCGCTGATACCGCCGCAACAGCCGGCCGGGGAGGAGGGGCGTGGGGAAGTCCATGGCGCAGGGAGCGGGCCGCGGCCCGGCTGTCGGTCCCGCTAGCCCGCGCCCACCAGCTCCAGCCAGCGGGGCAGGCAGCGGGTGTGGAGGTCGTAGCGGTCCTGGATGGTCTGGCGGGCGCGTTGGCGCAGGGGCTGGAGTTGGTCGCGGCGGGCGAGGCTGTCGGCGATGGTGCTGGCGAGGGCGCGGGGGTCGAAGAAGTCGGTGAGGAGGCCGTTGTCGCCGTGGCTGAGGACTTCCTGCACCGGCGGGGTGGCGGAGCCGATGATCAGGCAGCCGGCGGCCATGGCTTCGAGCATCGACCAGGAGAGGACGAAGGGGTAGGTCAGATAGACGTGGCTGGTGGAGATGCGCAGCAGGTCGAGGTAGTGGGCGTAGGGAATCTTGCCGAGGACGTGGACCCGGCTCCAGTCGACCTTGTCCTGGATTTCCCGGCTGTAGACCTGGCGCCAGGTTTGGCCGTCCGGGGCGGCGCGGCCGTAGCTGACGCTTTCGCCGCCGACGATGAAGACCTGGGCGTGGGGGCGGGCGGCGAGGAGTTCGGGCAGGGCGCGCAGGAAGGTGTGGATGCCGCGGTAGGGTTCGAGGTTGCGCGAGACGTAGGTGACGATTTCGTCGCTCTGGCGGAACAGGCGCTCGCCGTCCGGGCGCAGCAGGCGGACTTCGCCGGCGGTTCTGGGGGTGATCAGGCCGGTGTCGATGCCGTCATGGACCACTTCCATTTTCGCGGCGAGCAGTTCCGGGTAGGTGCTGCGCTGCCATTCGGTGGGGGAGATGCAGAGGTCGGCGGCTTCGAGGCTGAGCAGCTGGGTGGCGTTCTTGACGCGGACGCGCAGGCTGTCGTCGGTGTTGCTGGGGAATTCCGGGTCGAAGCCGACGTCGCTGCCCTGGCTACGGTAGAAGAATTCGCCGTAGTAGATGTGGCGGGCGTAGGGGAAGACGTCGCGCAGGAACAGGGCTTCGCCCCAGCCGGGGTGGGCGATGACGACGTCGGGGGTGAAGCCGGTTTTCTGCAGTTGCTGCAGGGCGCGGACGACGCACTGGCCGCGGCGGACATGGGCTTCGAGGCCGCGCAGGTAGTGGTGGGTCTGGTTGCCGGCGCCGGCCTCGCAGCGGTAGCCGAGGCGGGTGATCTTGGGGTGGAAGTCCGGGCGGCGCTTCACGTTGCTTTCGTCACCGAGGGCCACGACCTGGTGGCCGCGTTCGGCCAGCGCGATGGCGAGGTGGGGGAACTGGCCGGGGAAGTTCTGGTGGACGAAGAGGTAGCGCATCGCGGACTCGGGGCTCAGTAGTGGGGCGGAATTTCGTCGCGCAGGCTGCGGGCTTCCGCCGGCTGCATCTGGTTCATCTGCTGCCGGACCTGGCGGAGTTCGTTTTCCAGGCGCTCGATCTGCAGTTGCTGGCGATAGACCATGCGGTTGAGTTCGTCGAGCAGGTGTTCGGCGAAGCTGAGTTTGACTTCAAGGTCGGTCAGGCGCTCGTCCATGTCAGTGGGGGAAGTAGTGCAGCAGGCGGTTGAGGAAGCGGCGGCCGGTGTCGCTGGGGGCGATCCGTTCCGGGCCGGGGGTCAGCAGGCCGTCGGCGCGGGCGCGGGCGAGTTCGACGGCGATCCGGGTCAGCGGCTGGGCGGTGCGGGCTTCAAAGAGCGCGGGCGGGACGCCATCGAGCAGCCGGAGGGCGTTCATCAGGAATTCGAAGGGCAGCGCGGCCGGGTCGATCTCCTGCTGTTCCTGCAGCGGCTGCCCGGCGGCGACCTGCTGCAGATAGGTTTCCGGCCGCTTCCAGCGCATTTGCCGCAGCACCCGGTCGTGCAGCGTCAGCTTGCTGTGGGCGCCGGCGCCGATGCCGAGGTAGTCGCCGAAGTGCCAGTAATTGAGGTTGTGCCGGCATTCCCGGCCGGGCAGCGCGAAGGCGGAGGTTTCGTAGTGGCCGTAGCCGGCGGCGGCCAGCCGGGCTTCGAGGGCGTCCTGCATGTCGGCGCAGAGGTCGTCGTCGGGGAGGTCGCTCGGCGGCTGGTGGGCGAAGCGGGTGTGCGGCTCCAGCGTCAGCTGGTAGCAGGAGAGGTGGGGCGGGGCGTAGTCCAGCGCCGCCGCGAGGTCGGCTTCGGCTTCGGCCAGGCTCTGGCCGGGCAGGCCGTACATCAGGTCGAGGTTGAAACGCTCGAAATGCGGGCGGGCGAGGGTGATGGCCCGGTGGGCTTCGGCGGCGTCATGGACCCGGCCCAGGGCCTGGAGGTGACGGTCGTTGAAGCTCTGGATGCCCAGGGACAGGCGGTTCACCCCGGCGGCGCGAAAGCCGGCGAAGCGTTCGGCTTCGGCGGTGCCGGGGTTGGCTTCCAGCGTGATTTCGGCGTCGGGTTGCAGCGGGACCCGGGCGCGCAGCGCGGCGAGGAAGCGGTCGAGGCCGTCGGGGCTGAGCAGGCTGGGGGTGCCGCCGCCGAAAAAGAGGCTGACCACCGGCCGGCCCCAGATCAGCGGCAGCGCGCTTTCCAGGTCGGCGATCAGCGCGTCGAGATAGGCGGTTTCCGGCAGCGGCCCGGCGAGGTCATGGGAGTTGAAGTCGCAGTAGGGACATTTGCGCAGGCACCAGGGGACGTGGATGTACAGGGCCAGCGGCGGGGATACCCGGAATTCCAGACCGGCGGCCAGGGCGGGGCGGCCAGCCGGGTGGATGGGGATGCTGCGGCTCACTCGGCTTGCAGGCGGGCGAGCAGGCGGGCCATGGCCTGGCCGCGGTGGGAGCGGGCGTTCTTTTCGGCTTCGCTGAGCTCGGCGGCGCTTTGTTGCAGGTCGGGCAGCCAGAACAGCGGGTCGTAGCCAAAGCCGGCTGCGCCGCGGGGGGCGTCCAGGATTTCCCCGTGCCATTCGCCTTCGGCGATCAGCGGCTGCGGGTCCTCGGCATGGCGGACCAGCACCAGCAGCGAGACGAAGTGGGCGCGGCGGTCGGTGTGGGGGGCGAGGTCGGCGACCAGCTTGGCGTTGTTGCGGGCGTCGGACTTGGGGTCGCCGGCGTAGCGGGCGGAGCGGACGCCGGGGGCGTTGCCCAGGGCGCGGACGCAGAGGCCGGAGTCGTCGGCCAGCGCCGGCAGGCCGGTGATGCGGGCGGCGTGGCGGGCCTTGGCCAGCGCGTTTTCGACGAAGGTGTCGTGGGGTTCTTCGGCTTCGCCGACGCCCAGCTGGCCTTGCGGAATGACTTCAATGCCCAAGGGCGCCAGCAGGGCCTGCAGTTCCTGGACCTTGTGGGCGTTGTTGGAGGCGAGGACCAGGCGGTTCATCGGACCAGGGCCTCGCGCTGGGCGGCGAGCAGCTGGCGGATACCGGCTTCGGCCAGGTCGAGCAGCACGTTCATTTGCGGCCGGCTGAAGGGTTCGCCTTCGGCGGTGCCCTGGACTTCGACCAGACCGCCGTTGCCGGTCATGATCACGTTCATGTCGGTGTCGCAGTCGGAGTCTTCCGGGTAGTCGAGGTCGAGGACCGGGGTGCCCCGGAACAGGCCGACGGAGATGGCGGCGACCTGGTCGCGCAGCGGGTTTTGCGCCAGCTTGCCGGCCTGGACCAGCTTTTCGCAGGCGTCGTGCAGCGCGACCCAGGCGCCGGTGATGCTGGCGCAGCGGGTGCCGCCGTCGGCCTGGAGGACGTCGCAGTCGAGGGTGATCTGGCGTTCGCCGAGGGCGGCGAGGTCGGTGACGGCGCGTAGCGAGCGGCCGATCAGACGCTGGATTTCCTGGGTGCGGCCGGTCTGCTTGCCCTTGGCGGCTTCGCGGGCGCTGCGGGTGTGGGTGGAGCGGGGCAGCATGCCGTATTCGGCGGTGACCCAGCCCTGGCCCTTGCCGCGCAGGAAGGGCGGGACGTTTTCTTCAACGCTGGCGGTGCACAGCACCTTGGTGTCGCCCATTTCGATCAGCACCGAGCCTTCGGCGTGGCGGGTGAACTGGCGGGTCAGGCGGATGCTGCGGAGCTGGTCGGGCTGGCGCTGGCTGGGTCGCATGCGGTTCCTTATTTGCGGTTCGAGTATTTGTCGATGGCGGAGCGGATGTCGCGGATCGCCTTTTCGATTTCGTCGTCGGAGAGGTCGGTCTTGAAGGCGGGGTTGCGGCCGAATTCGTCGAGGCGGGTGGTGACGTCGCCGGCCAGCATCGCCTGGGTGGAGATCGCGCTGTGGTCTTCTTCGGTGTAGCTCTCTTCCCAGCGCAGCGTGATGATCGACAGGTTGTCGCCGTTGGGGCCGCCCTTCTGTTCGGCCTGCTTGATCATCATCGGCACCGATTGCATCAGGTTGGCGCCCTTGAGCGCCAGCGCCATGGTGTCGCCGCTGATCACGCTCCAGACGCCGTCGGTGCAGAGGATCAACATGTCGCCGGATTCGAGCGGGGTCTTGCGGGAGAACTCGATTTCCGGGGATTGCGGGCTGCCGAGGCAGCTGTAGATCTTGTTGCGGTCCGGGTGGGTGGCGGCCTGGGCTTCGCTGATGGTGCAGTCGTCGATCAGCCGGCGGACATTGGAGTGGTCGCGGGTCTGGGCGATGACCCGGCCGTTGCGGGCGAGGTAGAGCCGGGAGTCGCCGGCGTGCGCCCAGTAGGCGATGCTGTCCTGGATGACGCAGGCGACGATGGTGGTGCGCGGCGAGTCGGGCAACTGGTGCTTGGCGGAGTATTCGAGAATGGCCTGGTGGCTGGCGATGATCGCCCGCTGCAGGAAACGGAAGGGGTCGGGCAGGCTTTGCTTGGCTTCGCGCTGGAAGGTGTCCACCAGGGTCTGCACGGCGATCTGCGCGGCGATTTCGCCGTAGTAGTGGCCGCCCATGCCGTCGGCGATCACCAGCAGCAGCGCATCCCGTGAATAACTGTAGGCGAGGCGGTCTTCGTTATTGCTGCGGCCGCCTTGCCGGGTGTCCTGGTAAATCGTGAATCTCATTTTTTCTTCCCGAATTTACCGACCAGCTGGCTCAGCCAGCCGGGGCTGGGCTTGGTCGGCGCGGTGAAGCTTTCGATCAGGACCTTCTGCAGCGTGAATACGCTCTGCGGTCGTTGCAGGTGGTCCAGCTTGAGGCACCAGTCTATGGTTTGCAGCAGTTGCTCCGAGTACTGGCCTTCCCAGCGTTCGACGGCGGCAACCAGCTGGTCGTGCTTCAGCCGTTCGTCGGCGGGCTGGGGCGCGCAGCCGGCGAGGCAGGCGTACATCGAGGCGCCGATGCTGTAGATGTCGCTCCAGGGGCCCATATCCTTGCGGTTGCGGTAGTGCTCGGGGGAGGCGAAGCCGGGCGTATACATCGGGTTGAGCATCGGCGTGTCCGAGGACAGGGTCTGGCGGGCGGCGCCGAAGTCGATCAGCACCGGGGTGCCGTCGGTCCGCAGGTAGATGTTCGCCGGCTTGAGGTCGAGGTGCAGCAGCTTGTGGGCGTGGACTTCCCGCAGGCCGTTGAGCGCCCGGGCAAAGACGCCGCGGATGAAGCGCTCGGAGATGTGGCCCATGTGCTTGTGGATGAAGTCCTGCAGCGTCCGGCCGTGTTCGTAATCCATGACCATGTAGACGGTCTCGTTGGCGCGGAAGAAGTTCACCACGCGGATCACGTTGGGGTGGGACAGGGTGGCCAGCGCCCGACCTTCCTCGAAAAAGCACTTCATGCCGTAGCGGAAGGCGGAGAGGTGTTCGGCGGAAATCTTTGGCCGGGCATCGTCGTCACTGCGCAGCGCCAGGCTGTTGGGCAGGTATTCCTTGATGGCTACCGGTTTGTTATTGGCGTCCGTTGCCAGATACACGATCGAAAAGCCGCCTAGCGAAAGCTGCCGTTTGATCGTGTATTCCTCCAGCTTGAAGCCGGCCGGCAGCGGGTTGTTCGCTTGTTGCGCCATCGTCGGGAAAGGTATGATGCGTTTTTTGCCGGGCATTTTCAGGTGTGAGCGTCAGCCTGTAAAGCCGATTTTTGCCATTCCGGCCCCTTTCCCGGCCTGCCTTGCGGAATTTCCTATGATCTACAGCATGACCGGCTACGCCGCCGCTACCCGTGACGTGGCCTCTGGCACGCTCAATCTCGAAATCAAGAGTGTCAACTCCCGTTACCTGGACCTGCATTTCCGGGTGTTCGAGGAGCTGCGGCTGACCGAATTGCCGTTGCGCGAGTTGCTGACCGGGCAACTGAGCCGCGGCAAGGTCGAGTGCCGGGTCGGCTTCAATGCCGCCGCCGCGGGCGCCGGCCAGATGCAATTGAACCCGGAGCTGCTGCAGGCCCTGGCGGGTTTGCAGCAACAGGTCCAGACGGCGCTGCCCCAGGCGCGGCCGCTGGCGGTCAGCGATGTGCTGCGCTGGCCGGGGATGCTGGGTGATCAGAATATCGATCCGGCGGCGCTGCTGCCGGAAGTGCTGTCGCTGGCCCGCGAGGCGCTGGGCGAGTTCACCGCCAGCCGGGCGCGGGAAGGCGACAAGCTGGCCGCGATGATCCTGGAGCGGGTCGCAAGAATGCGGGAAATCGTCGCCGCCGTTGCGCCGCGCATCCCGGAAGCCCAGGCGATCTACGCCGAAAAGCTGCGCCAGCGTTTGCTGGAAGCCCTGAGTGCCGCCGACGAGGAGCGGATTCGCCAGGAAGTCGCGGTGTTCGCGACCCGGATCGACGTGGCCGAGGAGCTTTCCCGACTGCTGGCCCACCTGAGCGAAGTCGAACGGGTGCTGAAGAAGGGTGGCCCGGTCGGCAAGCGCCTGGATTTCCTGATGCAGGAACTCAACCGCGAGGCCAATACGCTGGCTTCTAAGTCAGTTTCAACCGAG
>JBEBBF010000233.1:0-5614 GCA_041158545.1 Pseudomonadota bacterium
CCCATCCGGGATGCCGCGGGGGAGATCGTTTATTTCATCGAAAAGGTCGAGCCGCTCCAGGTGCCGCGCAGCGAGGAGCACGCCCGTGGCCTGATCGGGCGTTCGCCCGCCTTCCTGAAAATGATGGAGATGGTGGCGCGGGTGGCGCCGGCGGAGGCGGCCGTGTTGTTGCAGGGGGAGTCGGGGACCGGCAAGGAACTGGTTGCCAACGCCATCCATCAGCTCAGTCGGCGGGTGGCCAAACCCTTTGTGGCGGTTGATTGCTCCGGGCTGACCGAAACCCTGTTCGAAAGCGAGTTGTTTGGCCATGAACGGGGGGCATTCACCGGGGCGGTGGCGCGCAAGCCGGGGCTGGTCGAAGCCGCCGCCGGGGGCACGCTGTTCCTCGATGAGGTCGGCGATATTCCGTTGAGCATCCAGGTCAAGCTGCTGCGCCTGCTGGAGACCGGTACCTATCGTCGCGTCGGCTCGCCGGAGCTGCAGCAGGCGGACATCCGGGTGATTTCCGCCACCCATCGGCCGCTGGAGGACATGGTGCGGGACGGGCGGTTTCGCCAGGATCTGTTCTACCGGCTGAACATCTTTCCGATTGCCTTGCCGCCGCTGCGGGAGCGCCGTGAGGACATCGGCACGCTGGCCGAAGCGCTGCTGCGCCGGGTGGCGGCCGGGCGCAGGATCGGGTTGTCGCGGGGCGCGCTGGCCTGGCTGCAGGATTACCCCTTTCCCGGCAACGTCCGGGAGTTGCGCAATCTGCTGGAGCGGGCCTGCCTGCTCTGCGACGGGGATGACATCGAACGGCGGCATCTGCCGGGGGCGGTCGCCTTGCCGCTGGGGCCGGCCGGGCCGCAGCCGCAGCCGGATGCGCAGGCCCTGCTGGCGCTGGCGGGCAGTTTCACCGGTAGCCGCCGGGCACTGGCGCGGCAACTGGGATGGTCGGAGCGGACGCTGTATCGCCGGCTCAAGGCGCTGCAGCAGACGTAAAAAAACGGCGGGGTTGCCCCCGCCGCAAAGCTGCTGGAAAGCAAGCAAGGACCGATCAATGGCTGTCGCCGACCTCCTCCCAGCCGGTGATCATCGCCTTGATGTGGGCGAAGAGCGTGTGGCCGGTGGTGGTCAGATAGACGTGGATGAAGAAGAACGCGGTGATCATGTAGGCGCCGAGCACATGCAGCGTGGCCACCGCGTCCAGCGCCAGCGTGCCGCTCAGCCCCAGACGGCCCCAGTCGCCGTAGAACAGATACAGCAGGCCGGAGGCCCAGATCAGCGGCGAGATGAAGGCCAGCAGGGCCAGATAGGCCAGACGCTGCAGCGGGTTGTGCTTCTGCACCACGGTCTTCCGGAAGGGATGCGGGCTGTTGGTGAAGATCCCGATGGTGTAGTAGCGGATCATCGCGCCGACGTTCTTCAGCGAGGGCAGGTACTGCCGCCATTCCCCGGTGGTGAATTGCCAGAAGATCGTGAAGGCCCACAGGGTCAGCAGTGTCCAGGCGGCCAGACTGTGGAGATCCACCGCCTTGCGGTAGCCGAACAGGCTGTAGCTGCCGTGGACCTCGAAGCCGGTCAGCATCATCAGGATGATCAGCGCCGCCTGGGACCAGTGCCAGAAACGCTCATAACGCTTGTAGATGTAGATACGTTCGCTCATTGTGACTTCTCCTTGCGACGGGTAAGGAAGCGGACGCTGCCATGCAGCAGGCCGCCGCCGATGGCGCCCGCGATGGCCAGCATCCCGAACCAATCCACCAGCGGCCAGCTGTCCCGGCCTGGCAGGTAGATGTCGGTGAGGGCACTCAGACGGCCTTCGCTGGAGCGGGTGTGGCATTCCTGGCAAGGCACGGCCTTTTCCTTGGGGGCCACCATGTGGGTGATGAACCAGTGCATCCGGGTTTCGATGAACCCGAATTCGCCGCTGTAGGGCAACCCGGCGTATTCCATGCCGGCCTTGATCGAGCGGGCGTAGTCATAGTGTTTCCAGAACGCCGTGTCGTCTTCGCCGAACACGTGATTGACCACCAGCGTCTTGTTCACCTTGTCGTAGGGCTGGCGACCCCGCATCACCTTGAACGGCCAGATTCGGGCGTTGGGGTCGGCTGCCGAGCCTTCGAAACGGTTCAGATCCAGCACGCCGCTGTCGTCGATCTTGTCGGTGATCGTGACCTGATGCACCACGCCGTTGTACCACTTGTACTCGGGGCGGACGTTTTCGCCGTACTTGAAATCCCCCTTGGCCGCGGAATAGGAGAGGTGGCCGTGATCGTCCTTGACGAACAGGGGATGGCCATCCGGCCCCATCTTGCCGGCGGTGGACCAGTCCCAGAGCATCTTGGTCGCCACCCCGCCCCGGGCAAACTCGGGAATGTGGCAGGACTGGCAAGCCACCCGGTTGGTGTGGTTGTTCACCTTGGCATCCTTGTGCGGCGCCAGACCGTGACAGGACTCGCAGGTCGCCCGGTTGTGGTCATCCTTGGGCAGGTCGAAACCGTGGCTATCCTTGGCCGTCGCGGCGTAGCGGCTGCCCGAGGGCTGGTGGGCGTTGAAGGTGTGGCAGTCGGCGCAAACCAGGTTGGCCCCCTCCGCCGACATATGCACGTCCAGCTCCTTCTTCGGCCTGAGCAGCGAGGAATCCAGGTCGCCATGCTTCACCGCGTCGCCGCCGCCGCCATTGAAGTGGCAGTTGCCGCAGTTCTTGCGCCCCGGCTGCCCCACATGCTGGGCGATCCGGGTCAGATCGGGGGCGGTGACCAGTTTTTTGCCCGGTGGGCCCTCCATCGGCTCGAACTCACGGTCGGCGTACAGGGGATGGCCGGCATCGGTGGCGAACTTGCGATAGGTGCCGGTGGTGTCATGGCAGGCCAGGCAATCGACATTCTCCTGCTTGCTGAAGTCGAAGTTCTTGTCGCTCCAGCCGTAGCCGGCGTGGCAACTGGTACAGCGGGGCTCGTTGGAAAGCGGCGAGCCGCAGAAATTATTCGCCGCCCACTTCTTGCCCAGCTTCTTGCCGGTGGTCGGGCTGATGCTCTCCCATTGCCAGTGGATGCTCTTCATCACCTGATGGGCCGCCTTGTTGTGGCAGCTCAGGCAAGCCTTGGTCACCTCGGGGCCGGATTTGAACGGACCTTTCAGCGCATCGAGCTGGCTATGGTCGGTCGTCGATTTCCCGGCGACCTTGGGTGGGACTGCGGCAGCGGCCGGCGACGGGGCCACCGCCGGTGTGCTGGCCAGCGCGGCGCTCAGCCCTGACGCCAGCAGCACCCCGGCCAGCAGGCTGCGCCATGTTCTTGTCTGCATGATGGTTTTCCTCCTCGATTTATCCGATAGGTCACATCAAGTTCCATGCCACGGCAGCTGCAGAAAAAATTCATTCATGAACAACGGGTTATGGAATGGGAGAAGGGGCGCGGCTGCTGCCATGGCGCTGCCTGGCGGTGTCTTGGCAGTGCTGGCAGTGTTCGGGCCTGAAACGGTGGGCCAGGTCGGGCACCCGGTCCGGGGCCGGGCCAGCGGCGCCCGGTCTCCCGGGGGCGCCATCGCCAGGCGGGCAGGGGCGCGCCCGGCGCAGCGGGCGGACCGGGGTGCGACAATATGTCGCACCTGCCGTCGCAGGCGGATTCCTATAATCGCGGCCAGTCCCATCCAGCACCCGGAGCGTCCGCGATGAACAAGCCCACCCCCGTCAGCCCCCAGCCCGAAATGGCCTCCCTGTTGCTTGGCGCCGGGTTCGCGCTGGCCTCGCTGATCCTGCTGCCCGCCGTGGCCCAGCGTGTCGGCCTGGGATCCAGCCTGACCATCGCGTTGCGCGGCGCCCTGATGCGCGCTGCCAACCGGATGTAAAGCCCGCCTTCTGCCAGTTTCCTGCCGATGTCCACTTTGCTGCCGCTTTGCCGGCTGGCGCTGCTTGCCGGGCTGCTGAGCCTTTCGGCTTGCCAGCCGGCCACTCCCCCGGCGAGCGCTCCGGTCGGGAGCGATTTCCGTCTGCAGACCAGTCAGGGCGGGCAGCGGGTCGAGCTGGATTCCCGGCAGTTGCGCGGCCAGGTGCTGCTGCTGTTCTTTGGTTACACCCACTGTCCCGACGTCTGTCCGGCGGCGATGGCCGTCGGCGCCCAGGCCCTGAAGCTGCTGGGCGACGCCGAGCGGCAACGGGTGCAGCTGATCCTGATTTCAGTCGATCCCGAGCGGGATACCCCGGAAAAACTGGCGACCTACTCCGCCTACTTCCACCCGGCGATGCGGGGCGCCAGCGGCAGCCCCGAGGCCATCGCCGCGCTGGCGCGGGCCTTTGGCGCCGGCTATGTCCGCCAGCCGCCGCGGCCGGACGGCAGCTACGTGATCGACCATACCGCCTCGATCTATCTGGTCGGCCCGGATGGCCGGCTGCAGCAGGTGCTGGACCCCGGCAGCGACGCCGAAGCGGTGGCCGCCGCGGTCCGGAAGTGGTTGTGATGCGCCCGGCGCTGCGGGTCTTGTCGCTGCTGGCCGGTCTGGGCGGGCTGTTGAGCGTCCTGCTGCTGCAGGGCGAAAACCCGGCAGCCCGGCAGCGGCTGGCGCAGAACCGGGCGCTGGTCGCCCAGCTGGGGCTGACCGATCTGGCGCTGTTTACCGAAGCCCGCTACACCCGGCATCCGTCGCAGGCGGACTACCATGCGCCGTTTCAGGATCATCCCTCGGCGCTGGAACACTTTCCTTCCGGGGCGCTGATGCCGCCGCCGGCCCACCTCAGGGCGCCGGCACTGGCCGCCGCGCCCGTTACCGCCTCCCCCGGCAAGACCGCCCATGCCCCACTCCCCCTGGCTGGAAAAACAACTGGCGCTGATTGATTTCACGCTGGGCGCCCTGGCCCGGCGGCGGGCGCGCAACCTGGGCCTGCTGCTGGCCTACAGCCTGCTGGTCGCGGCGCTGGCCTCGCTGATGTTTTATACCCAGTCGCTGCGCAAGGAAGCGGCCTTCGTGCTCGCGGCGTCGCCGGAAGTGATCCTGCAGCGGATGGTCGCCGGGCGGCACGACCTGATTCCCGCCACTTACCTGGACAAACTGGGCCGCATCCGCGGCGTGCAGCGGCAGCAGGGCCGGCTGTGGGGCTACTACTACGATCCGGTGCTGCAGGCGAACTACACCTTCATCGCCCAGCCGGCCGAAGCGGTGCCGGAGGGGAAGATCATGGTCGGCGCCACGCTGGCCAGGGAGCGGGGGCTGGTGGCGGGCAACGGCATTTCCTTCCGTTCCTACTCCGGCAAGCTGTTTGCCTTCGAGGTGGTCAGCGTGCTGACGCCGGATGCAGAGCTGCTTTCCGCCGATCTGGTGCTGTTGTCCGAGGCGGATTTCCGGCGGTTTTTCGACTACCCGGCGGGCTACTACACCGACATCGCGCTGAGCGTCGCCAATCCGGAGGAAGTGCGCAACATCGCCGCCAAGCTGAGCCAGGCCCTGCCGGATTCCCGGCCCATCCTGCGCGAGGAGGTGCTGCGCACCTACGAAAGCCTGTTCGACTGGCGGGAAGGGGTGCTGCTGGCGCTGCTTTCCGCCGCGATCCTCGCCTTCGTGCTGCTGGCCTGGGAAAAGGCCTCCGGGCTCTCGGCCGAGGAAAGGCGCGAGATCGGCATCCTCAAGGCGGTCGGCT
>JBEBBF010000234.1:0-31592 GCA_041158545.1 Pseudomonadota bacterium
CGCGAGTTGCCAGTCGCCGATCCGGGTGCTGCCCTGCAGTTCCCAGCCGTCGATTTCCGCCTTGCCGACATTGCTTGGGGTCCAGAAGAAAGGATTGGCGGTCGGTGCCCACTGGATCAGATCCTTGATCTCGTTCTTGAACCAGGTCAGCTTCAGCAGGTTGCGGCCATCGTCGTAGCGGGCGGCCAGTTCGGTGTTTTTCGAGGTTTCCGGCTTCAGCGCGGCGTTGCCCTGGCCAAAGCCATCGTTCGGGTAGTACAGATCATTGAAGGTGGGCGCCTTGAACGCGGTGCCGATACTGCCGGAAAGGCGCCACAGCGGCGTCAGCCGGAAGCCGTAGCCGGCGGTGTAGGTGGTTTTTTCACCGAACTGGGAGTTGTTGTCGTGGCGGGTGTTGAGCTGCCAGGTGTGGGCATCGATTTGCCCGTTCCAGCCCAGCGAGGCGGAATTGATGGTGCGGGCGCTGGTGGCGTAACTCTGGGTGCCGCCGACCCGCTGCCCCAGGTGTTCCAGCAAGACCAGGGCGTTGCCCAGCGGCAGCTTCACGTCGTTCTGCCAGGCGACCTGGTCCTGGTTGGTGGTGAATTTCTGCGGCGGCTGGCCGAGCGTGGTCGGCAGGTTCTGCTCGGAGATGTTCTGGCTCTGGCCGAATTGCAGCTGGCTGGTCCAGCTGTCGCTGAAACGGCTGCGGGCGAAAACGCTGGAGCGGGTGATCTTGTCCTGGTTCTTGTAGTCGAGGTTGGCGCTGGAGTAGGTGAAGAAATTCGGGTCGTACAGCGCGTTGTCGATCCGGGTCCGGCTGTGGCTTTCCAGGTGGGAGGCGCCGATTTCGCTGTCGGGGTTGAGCTGGTAGCGCAGGTCCAGGCTGCCGTTGCGGTTATTGGTGCCGTCCTTGTCGCTGTTGTAGAACGGGTTGCCGGTGCTGGTCAGGCTGTTGATGCCGTCGCTGCCGCTGAAACCGACGCGGGCCGATACACGCAGGCGATCCAGGGTCTGGGCGGTGGACAGGGCGGCTTCGTAGCTGCCCCGGTTGCCGTAGCCCAGGCTGACGGTGCTGCCCGGCTGTTCGCGGCGGGTGATGATGTTGATGACGCCGCCGATGGCGTCGGAGCCGTAGATCGACGAGGCCGGGCCGCGGACGATTTCGATCCGGCTGATCTGGTTCAGCGGGATCATTTCCAGCGGCGAGGTGCCCAGGGTGGCGGAGCCGAAACGGACGCCGTCGATCAGCATCAGCGTGTGGCTGGATTCCGTGCCGCGGATGTAAAGGCTCTCGGCGGCGCCGCGGGAGCCGGTCCGGGAAAATTCGATCCCGGCCACCCGGCCGAGCAGTTCGCCCAGGGTGCTGGCCGAGGAACGTTCGATGTGTTCCTGCTCCAGCACGGTGACGTCGGCAATGGTTTCGGAGATGCGCTGGGCCTGGCGGGTGGCGGTGACCACCACCGGGTCAAGTTCCTTGTTCTGGGCAAGAACGGGGTTGGCGAAAAGGGGGGCAAGGGCGGCGGCCAGCAAGGCCGGACGGAAATGCGGAGTCATGTTTTCTCCCTGCGCCGGCAAGCGTCCCCGCAAGCCGGCAATCGTTGAAGGCGATGTTGTCGCAGGGGGGAGGTGTGAGGGACCGGTTGCGCAGTCCGCTGCTGCCGTTACCCCGCGGCACATCAGTGGCTCAGTGAAGGCCGGTATCCGGGCTCGCAAGTCTTGATGCGCCGCCTTCCCAGGTCCTGACCCAGTGGCGTTGTGGCGTATCCGCACTTGCTTACCGTTGCGGGGGCAGCAGCGGCTTGGTTCCTTCGAACGCACCGCTTTCCCGTTTAACTGCGCCATCGGAGGATGGACGCAGCACCATTCACTTTTTTCGCTCTCGTTTGAAAGCGGCCGGAATTGTACAGAAAGCCGGTTCGAGGTGTCGGGAAATTTGCGCTGTGGAACTCATGAAAAACCTTCAGAATCTGCGCTTATTCCTTGACCAAGCAGGATTTTTTCCTCTATAGTTCGCGGCATGGATATGGAATTGAACACCCTGGAAGCCCGAATCGATCAGGCCGTTAACCTGATCGCCGCCTTGCGTGCCGAGAATTCAGCCCTGCGGGCGCAGCTGGCCGCCGGGGAATCGGAAAGTCGGGAACTGCGTCAGAAGATCAATGTTGCCCGTGAGCGCCTGGAAGGCCTGCTCGAACGCCTGCCTGAGGATCAAGCCTGATGAACGGGATCGCCGGCTACGTTGATATCAAGCTCATGGGGCGGGAATTCCGCATTGCCTGCCCGCCCGAGCAAAAGGAAGAACTGTTCCAGGCCGTGGCCCTGCTGGATGGCAAGATGCAGGAGTTGCTGAACAAAACCCGGACCGCCCAGGTGGACAAAGTGGCGGTCATGGCCGCGCTGAATATCGCCCACGACCTGATCACGCTGCAGAAGCAACCGAGTTTTGACAGCAGCGGCGCGAAGCGTAGAATCGAAGACATGGGAGCGCGACTGGCTGTCGCGCTGGATGCCCCGGCCAACTGAGGTTCAAGTCGGCTCGGGCGCTGCAAAGAGCGTTCCCTGCGGTGTTCGCCAAGGTCATATATTCCTTGAACCAATGCTGATTGGCATCGGTCGCCGACCAAAGTTTCTGCTGTTGTGCATGCTCCTTGTGGGCGTACCTGATGCGGAACGGAAAGCGGCCACTCTGAACTCCGGTTCAGGATGCCGGCCTAGCGGCACTCGCGGGGGCCTTACAACACGAAGCCGGTGACGATTGCGTCACCGGCTTCGTGCTTTCTGCGGCCGCTTAGCGGCTGCTGGCCAGATCCACCTGTTGCACGCTGTGGGCTTCGCCGTTTTCAGCGAGCCAGAGCCCGGTCTGGCTGACTTCACCGCGGAGCCGGCCCTGCTCCTGCAGCTGGAAGGGGCTGGCAATGGCCGCGACGGAGATTGCGCCGACGCCGGCTTCGCCCAGGCTCTGCAGCCGGCCGCCGTGCGGGTCGGGGAACCACAGCGCGAGGCGGGAGAAGTCCCGGTCGCCGCTGTCGATCCAGCCATTGTGGTCGCTGTCCCAGGCGGCCAGGTCGGCAAAGCCGTTGCCGGAGCGGGTACCGAACAGTTCGCCGCCGTTGCTGATCCGGTTGTCGCCATTCCGGTCAAAGGCGAGGAAGGCGTGGCCGGCGGCCAGCAGCGGGATGTTTTCCAGCTGCCCGTTGCCATCCAGATCGAAGCTCATGCTCTGGCCGGCGAGCAGCCGGGCCGGGCCGTTGAAGTTGATCACCAGCGGGTCGCGCAGGTCGGCGCCACTGATGCCGGCGGCCAGATCTTCGCTGCGGCTCATCCGGGTCATCGTCAGTTCCAGGTTGAACACCAGATCCTTGCCGTCGGCGGTATGGACATGGCCGCGAGCCGTGACTTCGGTGTTTTCCCATTCCTGGCGGCTGTCCTGCAGGATCGCCAGATGGCTGTCGTTGCCGGAATCGGTTTGCCGCTGCAGCAGACCGCTGATCTTGTCGCCCAGCGAGCAGGTGTCGGCGCAGCCGTGGGCTTGCCGGGTCAAGCTGCGCTGCAGTGCGCTCAGCAGTTCGCGGAACAGGGCGTCGAGTTTTTGCCGGGTATTGCCGTCATCCTGTCCGGCAAGGTTTGCCTGCCAGTGGGCGTGACTCAGGTTTTTCAGGGAGGCCTCGGCCGCAACCGGGCTCATCGGCGTCGGCGTCGGTGTGGCCGTGTGTTGCTGCAACAGGCGGGCAAAACGGTCGGAATCGGCCAGGGTGGTGCTGCGGCTTTGTTCGAGTTTGTGGTCGCTGTGCAGCGCGAGTTCGGAGAAGTCGATGCGCATGATGTTGCCCCTTGCTGGGTCGGTGTACCCGAATCCAGCAAGCTCCGTACCACGGGCGATGCCCGGCTTTCTTGCTACCATCCGCCCCCTGCCCGCCGTGGGCGGGAAGCAAGAAAGGATGCTGCGATGACGATCTGGTGGCTGGCGTATCTCGGACTGGGAGCCTTTGCCGGCTTCATTGCCGGGCTGATGGGGATAGGTGGCGGGTCGGTGATGGTGCCGGCGCTGGTGATCCTGTTCACCGCCCAGGGTTTCTCCAGCGAGGAGGTGATGCACCTGGCGCTGGGCACCTCGATGGCGGCGATTTTCTTCACGTCGATTTCCAGCGTCCGCGCCCATCATGCCCACGGCGCGGTGGTCTGGCCCATCGTGGCCCGGATCACCCCCGGCATCCTGATCGGCACCCTGCTGGGGACCGAGCTGGTCAGCCGGGTGCCGACCGGCACCCTGGCGCTGATCTTCACGATCTTCATCTGCTACGTGGCCGTGCAGATGATCATCAACCTGAAACCGCAAGCCCACCGGGAAATGCCGGGAACGCTGGGCACCTCGCTGGTCGGCGCCTTCATCGGCGGCTTTTCCTGCCTGGTGGCGATTGGCGGCGGCGTGCTGTCGGTGCCCTTCATGACCTGGTGCAACGTCAAGATGCAGCACGCGATCGGTACGTCGTCGGCGATTGGTTTCCCCATCGCCGTCGGCGGCGCCCTGGGTTACATCTGGAAGGGTTGGGCGGTGGCGGGCCTGCCGGAGCACAGCCTCGGCTTCGTCTATCTGCCGGCGGTGATCGGGATGGTTATCGCCAGTGTGCTGACCGCGCCGATTGGCGCCCGGCTGACCCACAGCCTGCCGGTTCCGACGCTGAAGCGCATCTTCGCCGGCGTGTTGCTGGCGCTGGCCGGGAAGATGCTGTGGAACCTCTACGTCCGCTGAGCGCCCGTTGGCTCAGCAGCCCTTGAAGCGGGGCTTGCGCTTTGCGAGGAAGGCGGCAAGGCCTTCCTGATAATCCTCGGTGGCGAGGAAGGCGAAGGACGCCGCCTTTTCCTCGTCACTGAGCGGCCGGTTTTCCAGCAGCCGGCGTATCCACTGCTTGTGCCAGCCGGCGACCAGCGGCGCCCCATTGCAGATGCGGTGCGCCGTCGCCAGGGCTTCGTCTTCCAGCTGGGCATCCGGGACGATCCGCGTCACCAGGCCGCGGGCGGCGGCTTCGGTGGCGTTGAGGATGCGGCCTTCCAGCAGGATTTCCGCCAGCACCGCCGGCCCGGCCAGCCGCAGCAGACCTTCCATTTCGCCGGGGTACATGGAAAAGCCCAGCCGGTTGATCGGGGCGCCAAAGCGGGCGGACTCATTACACAGGCGCAGGTCGCAGGAACCGGCGATTTCCAGGCCACCGCCGATGCAGGCGCCTTGGATCATCGCCACGGTCGGATGCGGGCAGCGGGCAATGGCCTCCAGCGCCGCCGCCACCTGGCCGTGGTAATGCAGCGCCTGCGCCAGCGTCGCCCGCTTGACGACGAATTCCTCCAGATCGCCCCCGGCGGCAAAGGCCTCGTTGCCGCTGCCGCGGATGATCACGCAGCGGACTTCCGGATCGCCGGCCAGCTCGCCGAATACCCTGGCCAGCTGTTCCCACATCGCCAGATTGATCGCGTTGAGCTTGTCGGGGTTGTGCAGGGTGACCGTGCAGATCGTGGCGTTACGCGCTGTGTAAATGCTTGCTTCCATAAGAAAATCGCCTGAAATCAGTCTTGTATAAGATAAAATACCAAGGCTTTGCCCTGGTGGCTGACGGGGTGAGTCAGATCGTACCTCCGGTACGGACTTTTATAACAAACGCAGCAAGGGAGATCGCATCATGAGTAGTGATGTCTATGCCCGGATTCGCAAGAATCCGAAATTCCAGGATCTGGTCCAACGGCGGGGGCGTTTTGCCTGGACGCTGGCCGCCATCGTCCTGACCCTGTTCTATGGTTTCGTCATGGTCGTGGCCTTCAACCCGATGTCCCTCGGTACGCCGCTGGGCGAAGGTTCGATGTACACCTTTGGCGTCGTCACTGAATTCCTGTTGTTCGTGTTTTTCTGGCTGCTGACGGCTTTGTATGTCCGCCGTGCGAACACCGAATTCGACGAACTGAACGCCCAGATCGTCCGCGAAGCCTGGAAGGAGGGCAAATAATGGTTGCCAACATCAAGCGCGCCCTGCTGGCGCTCAATCTGCTCGCCGCCCAGGGTCTGGCCCTGGCAGGTCCGCCCCTTGAAGGCCAGGTGGAAAAGCAGGCCACCAACTGGCACGCCATCATCATGTTCTGCCTCTTCGTCGCGATGACCATGGGCATTACCTACTGGGCCGCCAGCCGCACCAAGTCCACCTCCGACTTCTACACCGCCGGCGGCGGCATCACCGGTTTCCAGAACGGCCTGGCCATTGCTGGTGACTACATGTCGGCAGCCACCCTGCTCGGTCTGACCGCTATGGTTTACGGCCAGGGCTACGACGGCTACATCTACATGCTGGCCTTCTTCGCCGGCTGGCCGATCATCCTGTTCCTGATGGCCGAGCGCCTGCGTAACCTGGGCCGCTTCACCTTCTCCGACATCACCGCCTACCGCCTCGACCAGGGCAAGGTGCGGACCATGGCTGCGATTTCCTCGCTGACCGTCGTCTGCTTCTACCTGATTGCCCAGATGGTCGGTGCCGGTCAGCTGATCAAGCTGCTGTTCGGTCTGGAATACAACGTCGCGATCTTCGCGGTCGGCATCCTGATGATGGTCTACGTCACCTTCGGTGGCATGGTCGCCACCACCTGGGTGCAGATCATCAAGGCCTGCATGCTGCTCGCCGGCGGCACGCTGGTGATGTTCCTGGCCTTCAGCGAATTCGGCTTCTCCTACCAGACCCTGCTGGAGAAGGCGACCGCCGTGCATAGGCTGAAGGACAAGCTGATGTACCCCGGCAGCCTGCTGGCCGACCCGGTGACCGCGATCTCCCTCGGCCTCGGTCTGATGTTTGGTACCGCCGGTCTGCCGCACATCCTGATGCGCTTCTTCACCGTCACCGACGCCAAGGAAGCCCGCAAGTCCGTGCTGTACGCCTCCGGCTTCGTCGCCTACTTCTTCAACGTCATCTTCCTGATGGGCCTGTGCGGCATCCTGATCGTCGGTCAGAACCCGGACTTCTTCGAAGGCGGCGAAATCGGCAAGAAGCTGATCGGCGGCGGCAACATGGTCGCGATGCACCTGGCCAAGGCCGTCGGCGGCAACATGCTGCTCGGCTTCCTGGCTGCCGTGGCCTTCGCCACGATCCTGGCCGTGGTTTCCGGTCTGGCCCTGGCTGGCGCCTCCGCGATTTCCCATGACCTCTACGCCCGCGTGATCATGAAGGGCCAGGCCTCCGAGGCTTCCGAAATCCGCGTCTCCAAGATCGCCACGATCTGCCTGGGCTTTGTCGCGATCATCCTCGGCATCCTGTTCGAAAAGCAGAACATCGCCTTCATGGTCGGTCTGGCCTTCGGTGTAGCCGCCGCTGCCAACTTCCCGGTGCTGATCCTTTCCATGTACTGGAAGGGCCTGACCACCCGCGGCGCCCTGACGGGTGGCTACGGTGGTCTGATCTCCGCCGTGCTGTTCGTGCTGTTCTCCAAGTCCGTGTGGGTCGACGTGCTCGGCAACAAGGCCGCGCTGTTCCCCTACACCCAGCCGGCGCTGTTCGCGATGCCGATTGCCTTCCTGCTGGCCTACATCTTCTCCAAGACGGACTCCAGCGTCCGCGCCCAGGAGGAAATCGAAGCCTTCGAAGACCAATACGTGCGCGCTCAAACCGGCTACGGCGCAGCCGGTGCCGCCAAGCACTAAACGGCTTGCGGTCTGCAACGAAACACCCCGCTTCGGCGGGGTGTTTCGTTTCCGGGGTCGGGTGGCGCGGCGAACGGCAGATTCGCGGCCATCCTTCCGGGCGGCAGTGCGACGGGGCGCGTCTGACCCGGCTGCTTCCGGCCTTGCCTGTGTCGGGGACTTGTAGCAGGATGCCCGGACTTCGACTGCACCCTGAATGCCCGCCCGGACGGGCTTATTTCCCTCTGCAATGACCCCCCATCTTCTGTTAGGCCCGCCCGGTTCCATGCGTCGCCGTCTGGTGCTGCGCTTTTCAGCGCTGCTCGGCGTGACGCTGGCCTTGCTGGTCGCCGGCCTGATGGTTTTTGCGCTGGGGCCGATTACCGAGCGGGTGATCAGCAACCAGTTCAACTACACCACCGAGCGGGTCGAAGGGGAACTGACCCGGCAGTTTCTGCCGGTGGAAACCCTGCTGGCGGTACTCGGGCACGGCGACCGCCATCCCTGGGCGGCGGACAGCCGCTCGCCCGTGGCCTTCAACGCGCAATTCAAGCCGGTGCTGGAGCGGATGCCGCAGATCACGTCGATTGTCGCCGGCAACGCCGCCGGCCGCGGCTGGATGCTGCTGGAGCAGGGCGAGGATCGCTGGCTGAACCGGCTGACCGACCCGGCGCAGCCCGGTCGCCACCATTTTTTCCAGTGGCAGGGCGAGGCGCTGGAGAGCGAGGAATGGCGCAGCATGCAGTACGACCCGCGGCAGCGCCCCTGGTACAAGTCGGCGCTGCGCCCGGCCAGCCACACGGTGCACTGGACCGAACCCTATCTGTTTTTCACCACCGGCGATCCGGGTATCACCGGCTCCATCCTCAGCCATGGCGCCGACGGCGAAGCGCTGGTGGTCGGCTTCGACCTGCGCCTGAACGAGCTGTCGCGGATCACCCGCGAGATCAAGGTTGGCGAGCGGGGGCTGGTGATGGTGCTGACCGCGGAACACCGGCTGCTGGGCCTGCCCGGCCTGCCGCAATTCGAGCAGGCGGGGGCGGTGAAGGCGGCGCTGCTGTCTCCGGCCGACCGGATCGAACTGGGCCCCGCGGGGCTGGCCTATGCCGAATGGCGGCAGCAGGGGCAGCCCGCCGGGCATCTGGTCGAATTCGACGGCGGCGACGGCGACTGGCTGGCCCGCTTCGACAGCTTCAGGCTGGGCGAGCGCCAGTTCTGGATTGCCGTCGTGGCGCCGGAAGCGGATTTCCGGCTGTCGCTGGCCTCGCTGGCCGAAGTGATCAGCGCCGTGATCCTGCTGGCGCTGGCGCTGGCGCTGTTTGTCTCGCGGCGGATCGCCCGCCGGGTCAGCGCGCCGCTGGAAGTGCTGGCCAATGAAAGCGAGCGGATCGGCCGGCTCGATTTCGCGCCGACGCCGGTGCCCGAATCCGACATCCGCGAAGTCCGGCAGCTGACCCTGGCCCACGACAAGATGCGCAACCTGCTGCAGCAATACCAGCAGACCGTCGCCGATCAGGAGCAGGGCCTGCGCGACGCGCTGGAGAGCCTGCGCTTCCTCGCCCACCACGACCCGCTGACCAGCCTGCCCAACCGGGTGCTGTTCTACCAGCGGCTGGCGGCGAGCATCGACCAGGCGGCGCGCAACCACGGCGAACTGGCGGTGCTGTTCGTCGACCTCGACCACTTCAAGGTGGTCAACGACTCCCTCGGCCATGAAATCGGCGACAACCTGCTGCAGCAGGTCGCCCAGGCGCTGAACCTCTGCCTGCGTGGCAGCGACCTGATCGCCCGCCATGGCGGCGACGAATTCATCGTGCTGGCCGAAGCGCCCAAGGTCGCAGCGCCGGCGGAAGAAATCGCCAACCGGCTGATCGAAGCCCTGTCCCGCCCCTTCCTGATCGAGGGCAACGAGTTTTACGTCACCTGCAGCATCGGCATCGCGCTCTATCCCCAGCACGGCGCCGACGGTCAGGCGCTGCTGCGCTGCGCCGATACCGCGATGTACCGGGCCAAGGGCGCCGGGCGTAACCGCTACGAAATCTACGTCGAGTCGATGAACAACGAGGCGCTGGAGCGGGTGCGGCTGGAAAGCCAGCTACGCCGCGCCATCGAATTCGGCCAGTTGCAGCTGCATTACCAGCCGCAGGTCAATCTGCAGACCGGCGAACTGGTCGGCGTCGAAGCCCTGTGCCGCTGGTATCACCCGGAGCTGGGCCAGGTGCCGCCGACCCGCTTCATCCCGTTGGCCGAGGAAACTGGCTTCATCGTCACGCTGGGCGCCTGGGTGCTGCACCAGGCCTGCCAGCAGGTCGCCGCCTGGCAGAACCAGGGCATCGAGCTGCCGCGGGTCTCGATCAATGTCTCGGTGCGGCAGCTGGAACGGGGCAATCTGGTCGAGCTGATCTCGGAAACCCTGATCCGCTCCGGGCTGGAGCCGCAGCGGCTGGAGCTGGAAATCACCGAATCCTTCTTCCTGCCCAACGGCCAGGTCTATGACCTGCTCTACGCGCTGCGCAATCTCGGCATCCAGCTGGCGGTCGATGACTTCGGCACCGGCTATTCCTCGCTGGCCTACCTGAAACAACTGCCGATCCACCGGCTGAAGATCGACCAGTCCTTCGTCCGCGACATCGGCCGCGACGCCAACGATGAGGGCATCGTCCGCGCCATCGTCACGCTCGGTCGCAACCTCAACCTCAAACCCCTGGCCGAAGGGGTGGAAACCCCGGAACAGGCGGAATTCCTCCGCCGCGAAGGCTGCCAGGAAGCCCAGGGCTACCTCTACGCCCGCCCGATGCCGGCTGCTGAATTCATCCAGTGGCTGCAGCAGCGGCAGCGGGGCTGAGCGAAGCGACGTTCAGCGGCGGGGCAGATCGCTGACTGGCGCGATGCCCGCCGCAGGCCACGCCGCCAGCCGCCCATGAAACGGGCGTTTCCGGGCGTTCAGCGCACCAGCGGGTTCGGTGTGGCGGCTTCCATCCGGACCAGCAGGTTGCGGTCGGTGTGATGGAAGGGGGCGTCCTGGCCCTGGATCTGCAATACCGTGTCTTCCTCGTAAGCCCAGCTGCCGTCGGCGTTGATCGTCACGTCGATGCGGAATTCGCTGGTGCGGAAGGCGTGTTCGAGGAAGGGAATCGCGGCGATGCCGCTGCCGGGGACATCCGGGCCGGCGCGCAGGCTGAACTGGCGGGATTCCGCCGTCGCCTGGCCCAGGGCCAGCACGGTCTGGCCGCGGGGAATCGTCAGCGTGTGGATCACCGTGCCTGTCGCCGGCTCCCACAGCCAGTAGCCGACCTGCTCGTGGTAAGTCTTCACCTGGCCCGGCTTGGTGATGTGGATGCGGTAGCGCAGGCCGTAGAGCAGCTGCGGGCCGTTGGTCACCGGGTCGATGGGCTGCAGCTCGTAATATTCGACGTAATCCTGCTGCCGCGGGCCGTCCGCCTTCGGCTTGGTATCGACGCCGCGGCTGCCTTGCCAGACGCCGGCCAGCGGCGCCAGCGGCCCGAGCCGGGCCAGGGTGTTCAGGTCGTAATCGCGGGGTTCGCTGTAAATGTCGCTGGGAAATTGATCCATCGTGGTCTCCGGAAACAGGTGCAGCCGCGATGATACCCCTGCGCCCGGAAGGCTTTTCCGCGGGCGCCGCAGCGGAGAATATCCGCGATAATTCCGGCTCCGTTTTTCGCAAGATGCGCTCATGAATACCCGTTTTCTCGACGACCTGCAGCCGGGCGACCGGCTCCGTACCGGCGGCGTCACGCTGACCGAAGCCGAAATCATCGATTTCGCCTGGCGCTACGACCCGCAGTCCTTCCACCTCGACGTCGGGGCCGCCGCCGAATCGCCCTACGGCGGCCTGATCGCCAGCGGTTTCCAGACCCTGGCCCTCTGTTTCCGGCTGTTCATCCAGAGCGGGATTTTTGCCGAAGCCAGCCTGGGTTCGCCGGGCATCGACGAACTGCGCTGGCTGGCCCCGGTGCGGCCGGGGGATACGCTGCACAGCGAGATCGAGGTGCTGGAGGTCCGCCCGTCCGCATCCAAGCCCGACCGGGGCATCGCCCGTCTGCAGTACAACGCGGTGAACCAGCGCGGGGAAACCGTATTACGCTTCATCGTGATGCACCTGCTCCGCCGGCGTCCGGCCCGCTGAGCCTGCCTGAACCCCCTGCGGCTACGGCCGCCTTGCTCCGGAGGAGCCATGGATTTGCAACTGTCGCTGGAAGAAGCCCAAAAAGTCCTGAAAGGGGTGACGATCCCGCCCCGCCCCACGCTGCTGGTCTCGCTGAACCAGGAGCTGCAGAAAGACGACCCGGACCTGCGCCGGGTGGCCGCGCTGATCGCCAAGGATGTGGCGATTTCCGCGGCGATGCTGAAAACCGTCAATTCCCCGCTGTTCGGCCTGCGCAACAAGCTGGGCAACATTCCCCAGGCGGTGCAGGTGCTGGGCCTGCGCAATGTCCGCAATCTGGTCACCGGCCTGGTGCTGCGCAAGGCCATGGGCGGCCCCGGCCTGTCGCTGGAACGCTTCTGGGACAGCTCGGAAAAGGTCGCGTCGATCTCGGTCTATCTCTGCTCGCTGCTGCCGCGCAGCCCGCGGGAGGACGCCTACACCTTCGGCATCTTCCACGATTGCGGCATCCCCATCCTGATGCAGCGTTTCCCCGACTACAAGGAAACCCTGCGCCTGGCCGCCGGGCTGGACGTGCCGCAGACCCAGGTCGAGGACGAACGCCACGGCACCAACCATGTCGTGCTGGGTTACATGGTCGCCAAATCCTGGGGGCTGCCGCCGACGATCTGCGACGCGATCCTGCGCCACCACGACGTCACGGTCTTCCGCGAGGAAGACAGCACCGAGCCGACGGCGCGGATGCTGGTCGCGATCAATTTCCTCGCCGAGCACCTCAACGACACCATGGTCCGGATGCGCGGCGACGAGCAATGGGAGCGGGTCGGCGGCCAGACCCTGGAGTACCTCGGCCTCAACCACGCCGAGTATCTCGAACTCAAGGAAGACGTCCTCAACGTCGCCGCCTGACCGCCACCGGTGCGGCAGGAACAGTCGTCGCGAAACCCTGTCGATGCGGGGGCGGATGCTTGCAGGCGGCACGGCGGTTTTTCCGGCGAAAAGCCGCCAAATTGCCGTCGCCCGCGGGAAATGGCCCGTGATTTCCTTTAAACCCGCCGGCCTGCTAGACTCGCCGCCCGTTTGCCACCCCCGGAGCCGCAAGCCATGGCTGCCCTGATCCTCCTGCCCGGCAAGGAACGCTCGCTGTTTCGTCGCCATCCCTGGTTGTTTGCCGGTTCCGTCGGTCGTCTGGTCGGACGGGCGCAGCCGGGCGACACCGTCGAAATCCACGCCGACGACGGCCGGATGCTGGCGCGGGCTGCCTACAGTCCGCACTCGCAGATACGCGCCCGGGTCTGGAGTTTTGATCCGGACGAATCCATCGACGACGCCTTCTTCAAGCGGCGGGTCGCCCAGGCCGTCGCCCGGCGGCAGGCGCTGCCGGAAACCCGCGGCCAGGCCGGACTGCGGCTGATCCACGCCGAATCCGACGGCCTGCCCGGCATCATCGCCGATCAGTATGGCGACACCGTGGTGGTGCAGCTGACCTCCGCCGGCGCCGAAAAATGGCGGAAAGCCCTGGTCGGCGCCCTGGTCAAGGCCACCGGCTGCGCCCGCATCTTCGAGCGCTCCGATTCCGACGTCCGCGGGCTGGAGGGCCTGGAGCCGGTCACCGGCTGGCTGCACGGCGAAGCGCCGGGCGAGCCGCTCGGCATCCTGGAAAACGGCGTCCGGCTCGGCATCGACATCGCCGGGGGCCACAAGACCGGCTTCTACCTCGACCAGCGGGAAAACCGGCAGCTGCTCGGCCAGCTTTCCGCCGGCCGGGAAGTCCTCAACTGCTTCTGCTACACCGGCGGTTTCTCGCTGCAGGCCCTGGCCGGCGGTGCCGCCAGCGTGCTGTCCATCGATTCCTCCGGCCCGGCGCTGCAGCAGGCCCAGGCCAATCTGGCGCTGAATCCGCAACTGCCGGCGGCGCGGGCCGAGTGGCTGGAAGCGGACGTGTTCCAGGCGCTGCGCGATTTCCGCAAGGCCGGGCGCCAGTTCGACCTGATCGTCCTCGACCCGCCCAAGTTCGCCCCGTCCGCCGCCCATGCCGACCGGGCCGCCCGCGCCTACAAGGACATCAACCTGCTCGGCTTCCGGCTGTTGCGGCCGGGCGGGCTGCTGATGACCTACTCCTGCTCCGGCGGCATCGGCCTGGAGCTGTTCCAGAAGATCGTCGCCGGCGCCGCGCTGGATGCCGGGCGCGATGCCCGGATCGTCCGCCGCCTGGCCGGCTCCCCCGACCATCCGGTCGCGGTGAATTTCCCCGAAGGGGAATACCTGAAGGGCCTGCTGCTGCAGGTGGATTGAGTTTCTTCCCATGATCGGGCTGCGCCGCTTCCTGCTGATCCTCGCGCTGCTGTTCAGTCAGTGGCTGGGGCTGGCGCACGCGCTGGAGCACGGCGCGGTCAAGGAAGGCGGGCAGCCGCCGCACAGTTGCAGCCTGTGTCTGCAAACCCAGGATCTGGGTAGCGCACTGCCCAGTCTGGCGGTCTTGCCGCCGCGGCTTGCACCCTCCTGTCCACCGTCGGTCAAGCCGGCCACCGCCAGCCCGGCCCTGCCGGCACCGCTGGCCCGTCAGGGCGCACCACCCCAAGCCTGAATCCCACCCGTGAAACCCGGCCGTCGTTGACGGCCGCTGCGCCATCGGCCTGTCGCCGGGGCGTTTTTCCGTTTGGTCTTTCAGGAGTGACCCATGAAATTCAGGATTCTGCCGGGGCTGCTGGCCCTGGCCTTCCCCCTGGCCGCTGTGGCGGCCGACAACCCGGAACTGGCGCAGATTCGCGTCCAGATCGCCGAAATGAAAACCGCCTACGAGCAACGCATCGCCGCGCTGGAAGCCCGGCTGGCCCAGGCGGAAAGCTCGGCTGCGACCGCCGCGACCACCGCCAGCCGCGCCGAGCAGCAGGTTCAGCAACACGCCCGGCCGCGCAGCGAACCGCTGGCGCCGGCGAGCGCCGCAGCCTTCAACCCCGAGGTCTCGCTGATTCTCGACGGCAAATACAGCAACCTGTCCCGCGATCCGGCCAGCTACCGTCTGGGTGGTTTCATCCCCAGCGGCGGCGAGGTCGCACCGCCGAACCGCAGCTTCGGTCTCGGGGAAAGCGAGCTGGCGATTTCGGCCAACATCGACCACCTGTTCCGCGGCAATGCCCGCTTCTCGCTGGCGCCGGACAACAGCATCGCCACCGAGGAAGCCCACATCGAAACCCTGGGGCTGGACCATGGGCTGAAGCTGAAGGCGGGGCGTTTCCTGTCCGGGATCGGCTACCTCAATCAGCGTCACCCCCACGAATGGGACTTTGCCGACGCGCCGCTGGCCTATCAGGCTTTCTTCGGCTCCCGGCTGGGTAACGACGGGGTGCAGCTGAAGTGGCTGGCGCCGACCAGCCAGTTTGTCGAACTGGGGCTGGAGCTGGGCCGCGGCGACAGCTTTCCCGGCAACGACCGCAACAAGAACGGCAACGGCCTGAGCAGCCTGTTCGCCCATGTCGGCGGCGACATCGGGATCAGCACCGCCTGGCAGGCCGGCTTGTCCTATGTCCGCACCCAGCCCGCCGGGCGCAGTGCCAACGATCCGGTCGATAACTACGACTACCGTTTCAGCGGCGACAGCCGGACCTGGCTGGCGGATTTCGTGCTGAAGTGGGCGCCCAACGGCAACCCCGCCGAGCAGAACTTCAAGCTGCAGGGGGAATACTTCCGGCGCAGCGAGAACGGCCGCCTGTCGGTGGATGACGTCGGTAACGCCGTGGCGCTGGCGAGCGACGAGGATTTCCGCAGCCGGCAATCCGGCTGGTACGCCCAGGGGGTCTGGCAATTCACCCGCGGCTGGCGGGTCGGTTATCGCCATGACCGCCTCGATTCCGGGCGGATCGACAACGCCACGGTGGCCGCCGGCACGCTGCCGCTGCTGAGCGCCCACGCCGCCCGGGGCGATGCGCTGATGCTGGACTGGTCGCCGTCCGAGTTCTCCCGCGTCCGGCTGCAGTTCGGCCGCAACGACGCCCGCGGCCCCGGTCTGCACGACAATCAGCTGTTCCTGCAGTACATCATGAGCCTGGGTGCCCACGGCGCCCACAAGTTCTGAGGAGACAATCATGCGTCAATGGTGCTTATTGCTCGGCCTGCTGTGGAGCTGGCCGGCGCTGGCCTTGAATGTGCTGGCCAGCGTGCCGGAATGGGGGGCGCTGGCCCAGGTGATCGGTGGCGACAAGGTGCAGGTCTACACCGCGACCCACGGTCTGCAGGACCCGCACCGGATCGAGGCCAAACCTTCCTTGATCGCCCAGGCGCGCAAGGCGGATCTGGTGCTGGCCACCGGCGCCGAGCTGGAAATCGGCTGGTTGCCGCTGGTGCTGCGCGAAGCTGGCAATTCCCGCATCCAGCCGGGGCGGCCGGGTTATTTCGAAGCGGCGGCCCAGGTGGCGATGCTGGAGGTGCCGGCCCGGCTCGACCGCAGTCAGGGGGATGTCCACGCCGGTGGCAATCCGCACATCCAGACCGATCCACGCAATATCCAGCAGGTCGGCGCCGCCCTGGCCGAGCGGCTGTGCGAGCTGGACCCGGCCAATGCCGCCGCCTATCGCCAGAACTGGGGCGAGTTCAACCGGCGCTGGCAGGAGGCGCTGCAGCGCTGGGAAAAACGGGCGGCGCCGCTCCGGGGCGTGCCGGTCGTGGTGCAGCACAAGGCCTTTCCCTATCTGGAAGCCTGGCTGGGGCTGAAGCAGGTGGCGAGTCTGGAACCCAAGCCCGGCGTGGCCGCCAGTTCCGCTTATCTGGCCGAGGTGGCGATGCGGTTGCAGGCGCAGCCGGCGCGGCTGGTGCTGCGCCCGGCCTATCAGCCGGAAGGGCCGTCGCGCTGGCTGAGTGAAAAGACCGGGTTGCAGCAGGTGGTGCTGCCTTTCACCCTCGGCGGCACGCCGGAGGCCAGGGATTTGTTCAGCCTGTACGACGACACCCTGGATCGGCTGTTGAAGGGATTGCAGTGAGCGAAACCTTGCTCGCCGCACAGGGGCTGGTCGCCGGCTGGGAACAGCCGGTGGCCGGGCCGCTGGATTTTGCGTTGCAGGCCGGGGAGATTGTCGGCCTGGTCGGGCCGAACGGGGTCGGCAAGAGCACGCTGCTGGCGGCGCTGGTCGGCAATGCCCGGATTTTCCAGGGGCGGATCGAGCGCCGGCCCGGCGTCCGCCTCAGCCTGCAAAGCCAGCACCTGCCGCCGCTGGCCGGCCTGCCTTTGTCCGGTCGGGAACTGCTGGCGCTGACCGGGGCGAGTGCCGTCGGCTTGCCCGACTGGCTGGCGGATTGCCTGGAGCGGCGGCTGGACCGCCTGTCCGGCGGGCAACGGCAATATCTGGCGTTGTGGGCGGTGCTGCAGGCGCCGGCGGAAGTGGTGTTGCTCGACGAGCCGAGCAATAACCTCGATCAGGCCGGCACCGCGCATCTGGCCGGGGCCTTGCGGGCGCGGGCGGCGGCGGGCGCCGGCCTGTTGCTGGTCAGCCACGATCCGGAGCTGGTCGCGGCGGTGTGCGACCGCAGGGTGATGCTGGGGGAAAGGGCATGAGTCTCGACAGCCTCGATCTCTTCCTGCAGCCCTTTTTCACCGGGCTGTGGTTCGCCCTGCTGCTGCCGCTGCTGGGCTGCTACCTTCGCCTGCGCCAGGAATGGCTGGCGGCGCTGGCCTACGCCCACGTCGCGGCGGCGGGGGCCTTGCTGGCGATGGCGCTGAGCTGGCCGCTGGGGCTGGGTGGCTTTGCCGCCGCCGGGCTGGCGGCGCTGGGGCGGCGGCCCCTGGCGGCCCGGCATGGGCAGGGCACGGTCTTCGCCCTCTACCTGCTGGCGGGCTGGGCGGCGGCGGTGCTGCTGGTGGCCAACCTGCCGACCGCCGAACAACTGGGTCACGCGCTGTTCGATGGTCAGCTGTATTTCACCGACCGGTTGCAGCTGTGGATCGGCGGCCTGTGGTGCCTGGGGGCGCTGCTGGTGCTGCGCCGGCTGTCCCGCTCGCTGTTGCTGGGGCAGCTGTTTCCGGAATTCTTCCGCGCCCGCCAGTTGCCGGCCTGGCCGGCCCAGGTTGGCTTCGACCTGCTGGCGGCGGGCAGTCTGGCGCTGGGGACGATGACCCTGGGGGTCATGGCGACCTTTGCGCTGGTGTTCATCCCGCCCTGGCTGGCGTTTTCCCGTGCCGGCAACTGGCGCCGCGGGCTGCTGACCGCGCTGCTGGTCGGGGTCGGCAGCTATCTCGGCGTCTTCGTTGCGGCGCTGGTTTTCGACCAGGCTTTCGGCCCCTTGCTGGTATTGGGTCTGGTTGGCGTGGGCCTGGTCATGGGTTCCATCCGGTCGTCGCGATCCCGGTGATTTTTTACGCCAGGCCGTATTTACATTGCGCTGCGGTCAGTGCTACAAACCCAGCTCCTCTGCGCGCCAAAACCATGGTCTTTTCGATCTTCAAAAAAACGCCTCCGCCGAACACCATGCCCAAGCGGCCTGCGGCGACCCCGCGTCCGATGGCCTTGCGGGATCCGGCGACGCCGAGTCGTTTTCCCCGTCCCAGCGGGCCGGAAAGCCGCCCGCCGCAGGGGCTGGCTGCCGATGCGGATGACCTCGATTTCACCCACCACGCCGATGGCGACAGTCTGGCGGTCGCGGAAGAGGGACTGGGCGTCGAGGTCGAAGGCATTCAGGTCGAACACGATGTGGACCCGATTGCGGTCTATCTGGAACAGGCGGCGATCCTCTACGCCAACGGTCAGGACGCTTCGGCCCGGACCACGCTGCAGACCGCGGTGCGCCGCTCCCTGGGGCCGGAAGCCGAGCCCTTGTGGCGGATGTTGCTCGACCTGCTGCAATTGCAGGGCGACCACCTGGCCTTCGAAAAGATGGGGCTGGTCTTCGCCCAGCATTTCGAAACCTCCCCCCCGGCCTGGCGCAGCAGCGACAGCGAAGTGCGCCAGGACGATTCCGGTTCGCTGCAGCTGGTCTTGCGCGGGGTGGTGGTCGGCCAGAGCGCGGAACTGCGCCGGCTGGGCGAGGCGGTGGACAAGCACCAGAACATCAGCCTGGACTGCGGTCAACTGATCAGCCTGGACAGCGAGGCCTGCCGGCTGCTGTCCGACTTGCTGCAAAAGGCGCGGCGCGGCGCCGCCGGCATCGGCCTGGTCGATGTGGAAACCCTGATCGGCCGGCTGGAAAAACGGGCCGTGGCCGGGAGTGCCGAGGATGGCCCCAGCTGGCTGCTGCTGCTGGAGCTGTACCAGTTGCTCGGCCGTCAGGAAGATTTCGAGAACAAGGCGGTGGATTACGCCGTCACCTTTGAAGTGTCGCCCCCTTCCTGGGAGGCCACCGGCAAGCTGGTGGTCCAGGTGCAGCAGAGCGCCCAGGCCGCGGCGGGCGACGAGTTTTACGTGCTGCAGGGCGAGTTCCGCAACGCCCGTTTCCCGGAACTCCAGGATTTCATCGACCACTGCCATCTGCCGCAGGTCATCGTCGATTGCAGCGCGCTGCAACGGCTGGATTTCGCCAGCGCCGGCACGCTGGTGCAACTGCTGGCGCCCTACCATCGCCAGGGGCGGGAATTCCAGTTCCGGCATCCCAACCGGCTGGTCGCAGCGCTGCTCCACCTGGTCGGCCTGGAAGAATTCGCCCGTATCGTTTTCGCCAAGAATTAACCCCACTTCAGGACAATCCATGGAGCAATATCACGGCACCACCATTCTGTCGGTGCGCCGCGGCAACGTCGTCGCCATGGGCGGCGATGGCCAGGTCACCCTCGGCAGCATCGTGGTCAAGGCCACCGCCCGCAAGGTCCGGCGGCTGTATCAGAACAAGATCCTCGCCGGTTTCGCCGGCGGCACCGCCGACGCCTTCACGCTGTTCGAGCGCTTCGAAGCCAAACTGGAAAAGCACCAGGGCAACCTGCTGCGCTCCGCGGTCGAACTGGCCAAGGACTGGCGCACCGACCGCATCCTGCGCCGGCTGGAGGCGATGCTTTCGGTCGCCGACCGGGAGAACTCCCTGATCATCACCGGCAACGGCGACGTGCTGGAACCGGAACACGGCATCGTCGCCATCGGCTCCGGCGGCGCCTACGCCCAGAGCGCCGCCCGCGCCCTGCTCGACAACACCAGCCTCCCCCCCGTGGAGATCGTCACCAAATCCCTGGAAATCGCCGGCGACCTCTGCATCTACACCAACCGCAATTTCACGCTGGAAACGCTGGATTGATCCGGCACCGGCGGGAGCACGTTTGACCATGACCCAGATGACCCCCCAGGAAATCGTTTCCGAACTCGACAAGCACATCGTTGGCCAGGGCAAGGCCAAGAAGGCGGTGGCGATTGCCTTGCGCAATCGCTGGCGGCGTTCGCAGGTGGCGGAGCCGCTGCGCCAGGAAATCACGCCGAAGAACATCCTGATGATTGGGCCGACCGGGGTCGGCAAGACCGAAATCGCCCGGCGGCTGGCGCGGCTGGCCAATGCGCCGTTCATCAAGATCGAGGCGACCAAGTTCACCGAGGTCGGCTATGTCGGCCGCGACGTGGATACCATCGTCCGCGACCTGGCGGAAATCGCGATCAAGGCCGGGCGGGAGCGGGCGATGCAGGCGATGCGCATCCGGGCGGAGGATGCCGCCGAGGAACGCATCCTCGACGTGCTGCTGCCGCCGGCCCGCAACGCCGGCTTCTTTGCCGAAAACGGCCCGAGCGAGGATAGCGCCACCCGGCAGAAATTCCGCAAGCGGCTGCGCGAAGGCGAGCTGGACGACAAGGAAGTCGACATCGAGGTCAGCCTGCCCGCGATGCAGGCGGAAATCTTCGCGCCGCCGGGGATGGAGGAACTGACCAACCAGATTCAGGGCATGTTCCAGAACCTGGGCGGCGGCCGCAAGAAGAGCCGCAAGATGAAGATTCGCGAGGCGCGCAAGATCCTGACCGACGAAGAGGCCGGCAAGCTGGTCAATGACGAGGAGGTCAAGCTGGAGGCGCTGCAGAACGTCGAGCAGAACGGCATCGTCTTCCTCGACGAACTCGACAAGATCGCCAGCCGCAGCGAGCACGGCGGCGCCGAAGTCTCCCGCCAGGGGGTGCAGCGCGACCTGCTGCCGCTGGTCGAAGGCACGACGGTGTCCACCAAGTACGGGATGATCAAGACCGACCACATCCTGTTCATCGCCTCCGGCGCCTTCCACCTCGCCAAGCCCTCGGACCTGATTCCGGAACTGCAGGGCCGCTTCCCGATCCGGGTCGAGCTGGATTCCCTGTCGGTCGCCGACTTCGAGCGCATCCTGACCCAGACCGACGCCTGCCTGACCCGGCAATACCAGGCGCTGCTGGCCACCGAGGGCGTGGCGCTGGAATTCGCCGACGACGGCATCCGCCGGCTGGCGGAGATCGCCTATCAGGTCAATGAAAAGACCGAAAACATCGGCGCCCGCCGGCTGTACACGGTGATGGAACGGCTGCTGGAAGAAGTCTCCTTCAGCGCCGGCAAGCCCGGTTGCGACGCGGTGCAGGTCGATGCGGCCTACGTCAATGGCCGGCTGGGCGAACTGGCCGGCGACGAAGACCTGTCCCGCTTCATCCTCTGACCTTCTGCCAACCTTCGCCGGAACCGGAGCCGCCATGGGACTCAGCAAGACCGCGTTTGCCAAACTGATGCTGTCCCGGACGGCGCTGGGCCGCTGGTGCCGGCGGCTCCCCGGCCTGGAAGCCCGCTATGCCCGCTGGGCCCTGGCCCGGCGCGACCATCCCGGCATCTTCAGCGGCGTCTATCCCGACTACGCCAGCGCCGCCGCGGCGATTCCCGCCTGGCGCAGCAGTGGCTGGGACACCGCCGAATCCGCGGCCATCTGGATCGATCACATCGCGCCGGTGCGGCCCTCGACCTACCCGGTGTTCTTCTGGCTGCAGGCCCTGCTGCAGCCCGGGGACACCCTGGTCGATTACGGCGGCAGCATCGGCCTGACCTACTACGGCTACCGCCGCCGCGCCGCGCTGCCGACGGGCAGCCGCTGGGTGGTCGCCGAAGTCCCGCACATCTCCGCGCAGGGGCGGCAGGTGGCGGAACGGGAGGGCGTGAGCGGCGAGCTGCAGTTCGTCGACAGCCTGGAAACCGCCCCGCAGGGCGAGTTGCTGCTGGCCGCCGGCGCATTGCAGTACATGGAACACTCGGTGCCCGGCCTGCTGGAGCAACTCGGCTACCGGCCCCGCCACATCCTGCTGAACAAGCTGCCGCTGACCCAGGGCAGCAGCTTCTGGTCGCTGCAGAACTTCGGCCCCTCGGTCTCGCCCTACTGCGTCTATAACGAAGCCGAATTCCTCGCCTATTTCAGCGAGCGCGGCTACCGGCTGCGCGACCGCTGGCAGGTGGCCGAACTGGATTGCCAGATTCCCTTCCATCCCGAACACGGCCTGGACAGCTTCTGCGGCCTGCTGCTCGAACGGCAGGACTGAACCGGGATTCCCATGCTGCGCATCCTCGCCATCCTGTTCCCGATCTTTGCGATGGTCGGCGTCGGCTACTACTACGGCCGGCGGCACAAGCCGGAAATGGCGGTGGCCAACCGGCTCAACATGGATGTCTTCGTGCCGGCGCTGGTCTTCGCGGCGATGGCGGGGAAATCCTTCGAACTGAGCGCCTACGGCCCGCTGGCGCTGGGGGCGCTGCTGGTGCTGCTGTTCAGTGGCCTGCTGGCCTGGCTCAGCTGCCGGCCGCTGGGCGTGGCGCCCAAGACCTTCGTGCCGCCGATGATGTTCAACAACTCCGGCAACATCGGCCTGCCGCTGGCGGTGCTGACCTGGGGCGAGGCGGCGCTGCCGGCAGCGGTGATCCTGTTCATGGTGGAAAACACGCTGCACTTTTCCTTCGGCGCCCGGATGCTCGACCCGCAGACCCGCTTCCTGCAGCTATGGCGGATTCCGGTGGTCGGCGCCGCCATCGCCGGGCTGGCCTTCAGCCTCTCGGGCTTCACGCTGTGGTCGCCGGCCCTGCTGGCGATCAAGATGCTGGGCGACGTCTCGATCCCGCTGCTGCTGTTTGCGCTGGGCGTCCGCCTGACCGCGGTGTCCTTCGCCGACTGGAAGGTTGCGGTCGCCGGCATGCTGCTGCGGCCGCTGTCCGGCATGCTCGCCGCCTGGGCCATCACCCCCTGGCTGGGCCTGGGTAACCAGCAGGCGGCGATGCTCCTGGTGTTCGGCGCGCTGCCGCCGGCGGTGCTGAACTTCCTCTTCGCCGAACGCTACCGCCAGGAACCGGAACGGGTCGCCTCGCTGGTCCTGATCGGCAACCTCGGCGCCCTGATCTTCCTGCCGCTGGCGCTGGCCATGGTGCTTTAAGCCGCGGCTGCCAGGCGGCAGTCGCTGTGGAGCTTGGCCGGGGATAATTCCAGCCCGTTGGGCCAGCACAGGGCGCCGGCCTCGATGAAAGCGCGGGCGAAGAAACTTTCTTCCCGCAAGGCATCCAGCAGAGGCCCCTGCCGTTCCAGCAGACGCCGCCCTTCAAAAACGCCAACCGTGGTGTCGGAGAATTCCAGCAGATACTGGAACTCTCCGCGATAACGGGCATGCAGCAACTTAATCATCCTGATCGGCTCCTGGAATCTTTTCCAAGGGTTCAAAACGCTGGGCTCTGGCCCAATTGTCCATCAACGCATCCTGGTGCGACAGGCACCAGTCACGCACCAGCGCCGCAGCCCGTTTCGGTAAATTTCCTTCCGTTACCTCGCCGCTACGAATGTTGATCAGCGCTTCAAAGCCCTGGTAGCTGACGTGAATATGGGGCGGCGGATGATCGTCGTGCCACATCCGGACAATGATGCCGAAAAAGATCGAGACCACAGGCATGCTCAGGGTGCTCCCGTGGCGGCGGTCTTCCGTCTTTCCCGATACCCCTCCAGCAGCGAGTAGGCGGCGGGGACGACGGCGAGGGTCAGGAGGGTGGAGGAGAGCATGCCGCCGATGACCGCGATGGCCAGGGGCTGGTTGGTTTCCGAGCCGGCGCCGAAGCCGAGGGCGGCGGGGAGCAGGGCCAGGATCACGGTGGCGGAGGTCATCAGCACCGGGCGCATCCGGATCGGGCAGGCCTCGCGCAAGGCGGTGTCGACGCTGTCGCCGCTGGCTCGGCGCTGGTTGGTGAGGTCCACCAGCAGGATCGAGTTCTTGGCGACCAGGCCGATCAGCAGCACCAGACCAATCATCGAGTAGATGTTCAGCGTCTGTCCGGTCAGCCAGAGCGCGGCGATGCCGCCGCTGATCGCCAGCGGCTGCGCCAGCATCACGATGGCCGGCTGCAGGAAGGAGTTGAACTGGCTGGCCAGCACCATGTACAGCAGCACCAGCGCCAGCACGAAGGCGAACAGCATGTACTGGCTGGTCTTGGCGAACTCCTCGGCCTGGCCGACCAGCTTCAGCTGGTAGCCGGCGGGGAGCAGTTCGGCGGCGATGGCGCGGATGCGGCCGACGGCGTCGGCCAGCGGGATGGTCGGGTTGGCGTAAAAGGTCGCGGCGTATTGCAGGTCGAAGCGGTTGATCACCGCGGGGCCGAGGTTTTCGCTGAAGCGGGCCAGGGAATCCAGCCGGATCAGCTTGCCGTCCTTGTTGCGCAGCCAGATGCGTTGCAGGTCGCTGGCCTGGGCGAAGGCGCCGTCACGGCCCTTGACCCGGATGTCGTAACGCTGGCCGTCGCCGGGCTCGTCGTTGAATTTGGCGATATCGACGCCACCGCTCAGCATGTTCACCGCCAGGGCCACGTCATTGCTGGTGAGTCCGGCGGCGGCGATGCGCTGGCGGTCGGGGCGGAACACCAGCTGCGGCAGGTCGAGCTGCAGGTCGTTGTCCAGCCGGCCGATGCCCGGCTCGGCGCTGAATCGGGTTTGCAGCGCCTGGGTCAGCCGGCCGACTTCGCCCAGCTGGTCGCCACTCAGCACGAATTGCAGCGGTTCGCCGCGCATGCCGCCGACGATGGGGTAGGGCGCGGCGAAGATGCGGGCGCCGGGGATGCCGCCGAGTTCCTTGCGCAGATCGGCCAGCACGTCCTGCTGCGAGCGCTGGCGCTCGTTGCGCGGCAGCATCCGGGCGACGATGGTGCCCTGGTTCACCTGGCCGGAGGCGCCGAGGCCGATCAGTGCGAATTCGGTGACGATTTCCTTGTGCTCGCGCAGCAGGGCTTCGGCGAGCTTCAGGCGACCATCGGTGTAGTCGATCGAGGAACCCAGCGGCGTGCGCAGATAGACCAGGAAGCGGCCTTCGTCCTGGTCCGGCGCGAAGGCCTTGCCGATGGCGACGAAGAAATAGCCGCTGGCGCCGACCAGCAGCGCGGTCAGCAGCAGCACCCGGCCGCGGTGCGCCAGCGTCAGCGCCAGCAGCCGGCGGTAGGTCTGGTCGAGCCGGAGGAAGGCGGCTTCGATCCGGCGGTAGAGCGGGCTGTGCGCGGCGCCCTTTTCCCGGACGACGAGGTAGCGCGAGCAGAGCATCGGCGTCAGCGTCAGCGAGACGAACAGGGAAACCAGCACGCCGAAGGTGACGACCACCGCGAAGGAGCGGAAGAACTGGCCGATGATGCCGTTCATGAAGATGACCGGCGCGAAGATGCAGACCAGCGACAGGGTCGCGGCGATCACCGCGAAGCCGACTTCGTTGCTGCCGTTGATCGCCGCGGAAATCGGGTCCGGGTCCAGCTCTTCCCGGTGGCGGAAGATGTTTTCCAGCACCACGATGGCGTCATCCACCACCACGCCGATCAGCAGCAGCAAGCCGAGCAGCGTCAGCGAATTCAGCGTGTAGCCGAAGAAATAGATGATGGTCAGCGCGCCCAGCAGCGAAACCGGAATCGCCAGCGCGATGATCAGCGTCGAGCGCAGCGAACGCAGGAACACCCAGACCACCAGCGCCGCGAGCAGCGTGCCTTCCAGCAGGTGTTCCTGCAGCGCCGCGACGATTTCCTGGATGAAGACCGCGTCGTTGGAGACGATGTGCAGCTGCATCCCCGGCGGCAATTGCGGCCGCAGCTCGGTTGCGATCCGCGCCTTGACCCGCTCGGCGATGTCCACGGTGTTGGTGTTGGCGACCTTGACGATGCCGAGGCCGATGGTGATTTCGCCGTTGAAGCGGGCCAGCTGGCGGTAATCGGTCAGGCCGTCGGCGATGTCGGCGACGTCGCGCAGCCGCACCGGGGCGCCGCCCTTCCAGCTGAGGATCAGCTGCCCCAGGCTGTCCAGATCATGGAATTCCAGGTCGAGCTTGACCAGGCTTTCGGTGCTCTGGCCGACGACGAAGCCGCCGGCCAGCTGCAGGTGTTCCTTGGCAAAGGCGTCGCTGATGTCCTGGGTGGTCACCGCCAGCGCCGCCATCCGCTCCGGATGCAGATGCACCCGGATGGTCCGGTCGCGGCGACCGCCGAGGCGGACCTCGCCGACGCCATCGATCGTCTCCAGCCGCTTCTTCAGCACATTGATCGCGTACTGGTTCAGTTGCTGCTGGGTGCGGTCCCCCTGCACCGCCAGCCACATGATCGGCTGGGCGTTGGTCTCGACCTTGGCCACCACCGGCGGGTCGGCGTCCTTGGGCAGCCGCCGCAGCACCTGATTGACCTTGGCCTGGACCTCGTTGAAGGCGATGTCGATCTTCTTTTCCAGGTTGAAGGTGATGTTGATCACCGAGACGCCGGGAGAGGACGTGGACTGGATGTGCTCGATCCCCGGTGTGGAATTGACTGCGCTTTCGAGGATGTTGGTCACCGAGGCATCGACGATGTCCGGGTTGGCCCCTTTCAGCGCGGTGCTGATCGAGACCACCGGAAATTCGATGTAGGGGAAGCGGTCCATGCCGATCCGCTGGTAGGCGATGCAGCCGAACAGGATCAGCACCGCGTTGAGCATCCACGCCAGCACATGGCGGCGGATCGACAACTCGGGCAGGGTCATGGCTTCGCGGCGTTACGCAGGCTGACGGCGGCGCCGTCACTGAGGAAACCGGCACCGTCGAGGGCCAGGGTTTCGCTGCCGGCCAGGCCTTCGAGGATCTCGATCCGGCCGTCGGCCTTGCTGCCGACCCGGACCGGACGCTGCAGCGCCTTGCCATCGACGATCTGATAGACCACCCGTCCGGCGGGGCGCAGCACCACCGCCTGCTCCGGCACCGTCACCGCATCCGGGCGGTTGCCGACTTCCACCTGGGCATCGACCGACGCGCCGGCACGCAGCGGGCTGTTGGCGGGCAGCCGGACCAGCAGGTCGAGGGCGCGGCTCCCTTCGCTGAGGCCGGGGCGCAGGGCTTCGACTTCCGCTTCGATCAGGGTTTCCGGCGCCAGCGGGCTGCGCAGGCGCACCTTCTGGCCGGGGCGCAGCCGCGGTGCGGCACTTTCCGGGAAGGGGAGATGGGCGCGCAGCTGGCTGCTGCCGAGCAGCCGGAACAGCGGGTCGCCGATCTTGACGTAATCGCCCGCGGCCACGCTCTGTTCCTCGATCTGGCCGGCGTGTGGCGCCCGGACCAGGGCCTTGCCGCGGCTACGTTCCGACAGGCCGGCGCGGGCGCGGGCGGTGTCGAGCTGGGCGCGCAGCGCCTGGCGTTGGGCCTGGCTGTCGTCGAGGGCGTTGCGGGAGATGAATTGCTGGCGGACCAGTTCGTCCTGGCGGGCGAGCAGCTTGTCCTGCTGCGCCAGCAGGGCTTCGAGCCGGGCGACTTCGCCCTGGTCGGCCTGGTGCTGGCTGGCGTAGTCCCGCGGGTCGATCTCCGCCAGCACCTGCCCGGCGCGGACGCTCTGGCCGGCGCGGGCCAGCACCCGGATCACCTTGCCGGCGACTTCGGCGCCGATCCGCGGGTCCTGCAGGGCTTCCACCGTGCCCAGCGTCGTTTCGTAAATCTGCAGCGGGCCGCGGCTGGCCTGGGTGGTGGTGATCAGCGTGGCCGGCGGGCCGCTGCGCGGTGCTTCGGTCTTGCCGCAGGCGGCGAGCAGCAGAAACGCCAGGCTGGCGGCCGCGGCGCGCATCAGGGCAACCGGCTTTCGAGGGCGTACAGCTCGGCGACGGTTTCGCGACGGCGGACCAGATGGGTCTGGGTGCCATCGACCATCACCTCGGCGGCGCGGGGGCGGGTGTTGTAGTTGGAACTCATCGCCATGCCGTAGGCGCCGGCGGACATCACCGCCAGCAGGTCGCCGGGGGCCAGGCAGAGTGCGCGGTCCTGGCCGAGGAAGTCGCCGGATTCGCAGACCGGGCCGACCACGTCATAGACCGTCGCGGCGCCGTCCCGCGGCCGCACCGGCAGGATGTCGTGCCAGGCTTCGTAGAGCGCCGGGCGCATCAGGTCATTCATCGCGGCGTCGATGATCGCGAAGTTCTTGGCTTCGCCGGCCTTGAGGAATTCGACTTGGGTCAGCAGCAGGCCGGCGTTGCCCACCAGCCGGCGGCCGGGTTCGAGCACGACCTTGAGGCCGCGTCCCTGCAACTGGTCGAGCAGCGGCGTCAGGTAGCTGGCGACGGTCGGCTGGACCTGTTCGGCCTGGTACTGGATGCCGAGGCCGCCGCCGAGGTCGAGGTGATGAATCGCGATGCCTTCGGCCGCCAGTTGATCGACCAGCGCCAGCACCCGCTGCAGGGCTTCGACGAAGGGGGAGGGGTCGAGCAGTTGCGAGCCGATATGGCAGTCGATGCCGGTGATTTCGAGGTGCGGCAGCGCGGCGGCGCGGCGGTAGAGCGCCAGCGCGTCGTCGTAGGCGACGCCGAACTTCGCGGCCTTGAGGCCGGTGGAGATGTAGGGGTGGGTCTTGGGGTCCACGTTGGGGTTGACCCGCAGGCTGACCGGCGCCCGCTTGCCGAGACGGCCGGCAACGGCGTTGAGGCGGTCGAGTTCCGGGGCGGATTCGACGTTGAAGCAGAAAATCCCGGCTTCCAGCGCTGCGGCCATTTCCGCTTCGCGCTTGCCGACGCCGGAGAAGACCACCTTGGCCGGGTCGGCGCCCGCGGCCAGCACCCGCTGCAATTCGCCGCCGGAGACGATGTCAAAGCCGGCGCCGAGGCGGGCGAACAGGTTGAGGATTGCGAGGTTGGAGTTGGCCTTGACCGCGTAACAGACCAGCGCACCGGCGCCAGCGGGGTGGGCGGCCAGCACGTCCTGGAATTCGGCCAGCGCGGCGGTCAGCGCGGCGCGGGAGTACACATAGGCGGGGGTGCCGAATTCGGCGGCAATCCGGCTCAGCGGGACGCCTTCGGCGTGGAGTTCCTGGTTCTGCAGGGTGAATGCGCTCATCGGGTCGTTTCCTGGGCCGTGTTAGCATGGGTTGAGAGGTTGGCGGCTTTGTTCTTGGCCGCGCCGCTGCCAAGCAGCGGTTCCGGCGCCGGGCCGGGGGGATTGACCAGGGCACCGCGGGTGCCGCAGGCGACCAGGCTGAGGCTGCAGAGCAGCGCCAGGGCCAGCCGGGCTGTCCGACGCTTCGCGTCACGCGGGGGGGATGGACGGAATTTCATCAATTAATGACGCGTGAGTCAGTAAGGCGAAGGATGGTAGCACAGCATGAATGAAAAGGAATTCAACGACCTGGCAACGGCGACGCTGGCGCGGATCGAAGCCGGGCTGGAGCAAAGCGGGGCTGATCTCGACTTTGAAATGCTGGCCGGGGGCATCCTCGAAGTCGAATTTGCCGATGGCAGCAAGATCATCATCAACCGGCACGGCGTGGCGAAGGAAATCTGGGTGGCGGCCCGCTCCGGCGGTTTCCATTTCCGCTACGACGGCGAAGTCTGGCGGGATAGCCGCGACGGCAGCGAGCTGATGGCAAAACTGGTGGGGCTGCTGAGCGCCCAGGCCGGGGAGCCGGTGGCGCTGGGCTAGTTTTTCTGCGCGGGGCCGGCGGCGATGGTTTGCCCGGCCAGCGCGTGGTGCGGCAGGCTGTACAGAAAGCGGCAAGAAAGCAGTAAAGAAAACGGCGCGGGGGATATGCCGCCGCGCCGTTGCTGCTTGTGCCCCTACTCAGTCGCTGGGCGGTTTGTCGAGGACCGGTTTCGGCGTCTCGAGCTCGGCTGCCGGGTCGGCCTCGCCTTCCTTGGGCAGGTTTTCGACGTAGAAATATTCCTTGGTCTTGCCGTTGCCGACCGCGGCGAGGCCTTCCGGTTGCGGCGGGAAGCTTTCCGGGACGTCCTTCAGCGCCTGCTGCATGTAGCCGATCCAGATCGGCAGCGCTGCCTGGCCGCCGGTTTCCTTGTCGCCCAGTTTCTTGGGCTGGTCGAAACCGATCCAGGCGCAGCCGGCGACGGTCTGCTGGTAGCCGCAGAACCAGGCATCCACGTATTCGTTGGTGGTGCCGGTCTTGCCGGCGAGGTCGCGGCGCTTCAGCTGGACCGAGGCCTTGGCGGCGGTGCCGTAGATCGTCACGTCGCGCAGCATGTTGTCCATCATGAAGGCGTTGCGGGCGTCGATGGCCCGGTTGGCTTCGTCGCCGGCGGGGACGCTGGCGCCCTGGGCCAGCAGTTGCCCCTTTTCGTCGCGAATCTCCTTGATGATGTACGGCGCGATGCGGTAGCCGCCGTTGGCGAAAATGGCGTAGGCGCTGACCATCTGCCAGGGGGTGACCGAGCCGGCGCCCAGGGCCATGGTCAGGTAGGGCGGGTGCTTGTCGGCGTCGAAGCCGAAGCGGGTGGCGTAGTCCTGGGCGTATTGCGGGGTGATCGCCTGCAGGATGCGGATCGACACCATGTTCTTCGACTTGGCCAGCGCGGTGCGCAGCTTCATCGGGCCTTCGTATTTGCCGTCGTAGTTGTGCGGCGTCCACTCGGTGCTGCCGGTCTGGCTGGCCGGGATGGTGATCGGCTCGTCCTCGATGACGCTGGATGGGGTGTAACGCTTTTCCAGGGCCGCGGAGTAGATGAAGGGTTTGAAGCTGGAGCCGGGCTGGCGCCAGGCCTGGGTGACGTGGTTGAACTTGTTGCGGTTGAAGTCGAAGCTGCCGACCAGCGCCCGGATGCCGCCATCCTGCGGGTTGACGGCGACGAAGGCGGATTCGACTTCCGGCAACTGGGTGATCTGCCAGCCACCCTTGTCGTCCTTCAGCAGGCGGATGATCGCGCCGCGGCGGACCCGTTTGTTGGGCGGCGCCTTGTCGTCGATCATCCGGTTGGCGAACTTGATGGCGTCGCCGCTGAGCGTGACGATGTCGCCACCGCGGCGGTAGGCGCGGACCTTGCCGGGTTCGGCGCCGAGGACGATGGCGGCCATCAGGTCGCCGGCGTCGCTGACGTCCTGGATCAGCTCTTCGAGGGTTTCGTCCTGGTCGGAGCTGACGTCCTTCATGTCTACATAGGATTCGGCGCCCCGGTAGCCGTGGCGGCGGTCGTAGTCAAAGACGGCGCGGCGCAGGCTCTGGTAGGCGGCTTCCTGTTCGGCCTTGACCAGCGTGGTGGTGACCCGGAGGCCACGGGTGTAGACCTCGTCAGGGAAGCGTTCGGCGGCGATCTGTCGGGCCATTTCGGCGACGTGTTCGGCGTGGACGGTGAATTCGTTGGCGTCGCGCTTGACCACCAGGGTTTCCTTGCCGGCGGCTTCGTATTGCTCGTCGGTGATGTAGCCGAGCTCCTTCATCCGCCGCAGGACATATTGCTGGCGCAGCTTGGCCCGCTTGGGGTTGACCACCGGGTTGTAGGCGGAGGGGGCTTTCGGCAGGCCGGCGAGCATCGCGGCTTCGGCGATGGAAATCTTCTGCAGCGGCTTGCCGTAGTAGATCTGCGCGGCCGAGGCAAAGCCGTAGGCCCGTTGCCCCAAGTAGATCTGGTTCATGTACAGCTCGAGAATCTGGTCCTTGCTCAGGTTGTGTTCGATCTTGAAGGACAGCAGGACTTCGTAGAACTTGCGGGTGTAGGTGCGCTCG
>JBEBBF010000235.1:0-2701 GCA_041158545.1 Pseudomonadota bacterium
TCGATGTCATGGTCGCCTTCAACCAGACGGATGTTCTTGACCTTGGTGCCGACCTTGACCACCAGCGACGAACCCTTGACCTTCAGATCCTTGATCACGGTGACGCTGTCTCCATCCTGCAGCACGTTGCCGACCGCATCCTTGATCACCCGGACGCTGTCCTCGGCGGGGGCTTCGCCGCCGGCCGACCATTCATGGCCGCACTCGGGGCAAACGTAAAGGGCGCCGTCTTCATAGGTGTAGGCGGACTGGCATTGTGGGCAGGCAGGCAGATGACTCATCGGTGAATTCCAGAAAAGGGAAAGGCTGGCGCAGGGCCAGCCCTTGAGGATACCGCCTTCACCGCCCCGGCAACAGCCGGAGGAGGATGAAAGGCGGGACGGTCAGCGGGACATGGCCTGGCGGTCGATCAGCACATAGTGCTTGCTGACCGCTTCCAGCACTTCGAAGGTGCCGGTGAAGCCGGCGGGAATCACGCCGGCCTGGCCGGGGCCGAATTCCCCGACTTCGCCGCTGCGGCTGGTGATGCGGATACGGCCACTGATGACGTGGAAGAACTCGTCCTTGCCTTCGGCAAACACGATGTTCCAGGCGCCGGGTTCGCATTGCCACAAGCCGGCGGAAACGCCGTCGGCCTCGTAGTGGTTCCAGGTCGCCCGCAGGGGGTTGCCCTGAACCAGGCGTTCGGGCCGGGGCCGGTCGTGGCTGACCGGGGTTGCGGTGCGATGGAATACCGTCAGTGACTGCATGGCGTGTCCTCAATGGAAAAAGGCCAGCCCCTTGTGGGAGCCGGCCTTTGCTGCCGCCCGTTGGGGCGGCAATCTGAAGCGGATGCTTAGTGGAACTGTTCTTCTTCGGTGGAGCCGGTCAGGGCCTTCACGGAGGAGGAACCACCCTGGATCACGGTGGTGACTTCGTCGAAGTAACCGGTACCGACTTCCTGCTGGTGGGACACGAAGGTGTAGCCTTGTTCGCGAGCGGCGAATTCCGGTTCCTGAACCATTTCAACGTAGTGCTTCATGCCTTCGCCGCCAGCGTAGGCCTTGGCGAACTTGAAGGTGTTGTACCAGTTGACGTGGATACCAGCCAGGGTGATGAACTGGTACTTGTAGCCCAGCGCCGACAGTTCTTCCTGGAAGGCAGCGATCTGGCTGTCGTTGAGGTTCTTCTTCCAGTTGAAGGACGGGGAGCAGTTGTAGGACAGCAGCTTGCCGGGGCAGGCGGCCTGAACGGCTTGGGCGAATTCACGGGCGAAGCCGATATCGGGCACGCCGGTTTCGCACCACACCAGGTCGGCGTAGGGGGCGTAAGCCACGCCACGGGAGATGGACTGCTCCAGACCGTTCTTGACGCGGTAGAAGCCTTCCTGGGTGCGCTCGCCAGTCAGGAACGGCTTGTCGTTCGCATCGTAGTCGGAGGTGATCAGGTTGGCAGCTTCGGCATCGGTACGGGCCAGGATCAGGGTGGGGACACCCATCACGTCGGCGGCGAAACGGGCGGAGATCAGCTTTTCAACGGCTTCGCGGGTCGGAACCAGCACCTTGCCACCCATGTGGCCGCACTTCTTGGCAGCAGCCAGCTGGTCTTCAAAGTGAACGCCGGCAGCGCCGGAAGCGATCATGTTCTTCATCAGTTCGAAGGCGTTCAGCACGCCGCCGAAACCGGCTTCAGCGTCAGCGACGATAGGCAGGAAGTAGTCGATGAAACCTTCGTCGCCCGGGTTGATGCCACGGGACCACTGGATTTCGTCAGCACGCTTGAAGGTGTTGTTGATCCGGCGAACCATGGTCGGCACGGAGTCGTAAGCGTACAGGGACTGGTCCGGGTACATGGTTTCGGAGGTGTTGCCGTCAGCAGCAACTTGCCAGCCGGACAGATACACGGCTTCCAGGCCAGCCTTGGCCTGTTGCATGGCTTGACCCGCGGTGATCGCGCCGAAGGCGTTCACGTAGCCCTTCTTGGCGCCGCCGTTAACCTTGTCCCACAGCACCTTGGCGCCGCGTTGGGCCAGGGTGTATTCGGGCTGCAGGGAGCCGCGCAGGCGGACAACGTCAGCAGCGGAGTAGCCGCGCTTGACGAGCTTCCAGCGGGGGTTTTCGGCCCAGTCTTTTTCCAGCTGAGCGATTTGCTGTTCGCGAGTGGTCATCGTTCTTACCTCTTTAATGAAGACAGATTGGAAAAAATTCGACGGTTGCCAAGGCTTCCTGCAGCACTGTCGATGGGCCGCAGTATAGAGCTGTTTTTGCGCAGCAGCAAGAGTCTTATATAAGACACAAGACAAATATTTAAATCATTAAAAACAATAAGTTAAACACGCCATTCCGCAATACGGAAACGGATTTGAAAAAATGAAAACGCAGCGCAGCAGAAAACCGGCCGGGTCAGACAAGGCAAGAGGGGAAGAATTCCGTGCACGCCGAGGAATCCGGCTCAGCGGGCGTCCGGCTTGTCCGCCTCATCCTCGGCTTCGACCAGGCAGACCCGGTTGCGGCCGCCGTGTTTGGCCTGGTACAGCGCCTGGTCGGCCCGGTTGAGCAGATCGTCGATCCCGTCCTGGGGACTGGCCAGGCTGGTGACGCCGATGGAGACGGTGAAATTGACGCAACGGCCGTCTTCCAGCCGGAGATGCGGCTCGGCAATCGCCAGCCGCAGCCGCTCGGCCACTTCCAGCGCGGCAATCGCCCCGGTTTCCGGCAGCAGC
>JBEBBF010000236.1:0-6369 GCA_041158545.1 Pseudomonadota bacterium
TATAATGCCCAAGGTGGCGTCATGCCGGTGGCGCCCGAGAATCTGCCCGTTCCGGAAGGCATGGATTTCATCGAAGAGAGCGTCTGAAAACCGCATGAGCATCGCAACCAGGCCGACGCACCCCTTGGACGCCCACTGACGCTATGGCGCTGGCTGCCCCTCCCCGCTTAGGTTTGCAAGAACTGGCAGCACCGCTGCTCATCATCATGATTCTGGCGATGATGGTGTTGCCGTTGCCGCCCTTTTTGCTCGACCTGCTGTTCACCTTCAATATCGCGCTGTCGCTGATCGTCATCATGGTCAGCATGTACACCCTCAAGCCGCTTGATTTCGCGGTCTTCCCTACCGTGTTGCTGGTCACTACGCTGTTGCGGCTGTCGCTCAACGTGGCCTCGACGCGCGTGGTGCTGATGGAGGGGCATAACGGGCCGGATGCGGCAGGCAAGGTGATCGAAGCCTTCGGCCATTTCCTGGTCGGCGGCAATTACGCCGTGGGTATCGTGGTCTTCATCATTCTGGTGATCATCAACTTCATCGTGATTACCAAAGGCGCCGGCCGTATCGCCGAGGTGAGTGCACGCTTCACCCTGGACGCCATGCCCGGCAAGCAGATGGCGATTGACGCCGACCTCAACGCCGGCCTGATCGGCGAGGATGAAGCCCGTCAGCGCCGCTCGGACATCACCCGCGAAGCCGAGTTTTACGGTTCGATGGACGGTGCCTCGAAGTTCGTCCGCGGCGACGCCATCGCCGGCATCGTCATCATGCTGATCAACGTCTTCGGCGGTCTGGTCGTCGGCGTCCTGCAGCACAACATGGAAATCGCGATGGCGGCGAAGAACTACACGCTGCTGACCATCGGCGACGGCCTGGTCGCGCAGATTCCGGCGCTGATCATCTCCATCGCCGCCGGCATGGTGGTGACCCGGGTTTCCGACGAACGCAACCTCGGCGAACAATTCCTGGCCCAGCTGTTCCGCAATCCCCGCGCCATTAGCATCACCGCCGGCATCATCGGCATGCTCGGCCTGATCCCCGGTATGCCCAACCTCGTTTTCCTGATGCTGGCCGGCCTGCTCGGCTGGAGCGCCTGGAAGATGAGCGAACAGGACATCCAGCCCGTTGCCGCCCCGGTGGCAGTGACGCCGACCGTGCAGCCGGAAGCCCAGGAAGCCAGCTGGTCCGACGTGTCGCCGCTCGATGTGCTGGGCCTGGAAGTTGGCTATCGGCTGATTCCGCTGGTAGACAAGGCCCAGGATGGGGAGCTGCTGCGGCGCATCCGCGGCATCCGCAAGAAATTCGCCCAGGAAGTCGGTTTCCTGGTGTCGCCGGTCCATATCCGCGACAACCTGGAACTCAAGCCCAACGTCTATCGCATCCTGCTGAAGGGCGTGGAGATCGGCACCGGCGACGCCTTCCCTGGCCAGTTCCTGGCGATCAACCCCGGCCGTGTCGCCGGCACGCTGCCCGGCACCGCCACCAAGGACCCCGCCTTCGGCCTGCCGGCGGTGTGGGTTGATGCCGGGATGAAGGAACAGGCCCAGGCCTACGGCTATACCGTGGTCGATGCCTCGACCGTGGTCGCCACCCATCTCAATCACCTGATCCTCAGCCACGCAGCCGAATTGCTCGGCCGCCAGGAAGTCCAGCAACTGCTGGAACACCTGGGCAAGGAAATGCCCAAGCTGGTCGAAGACTTGGTGCCGAAGACCATTGCGCTGGGCAGTCTGCAGAAGGTGCTGCAGAACCTGCTCGACGAAGGCGTGGCGATTCGCGACGTCCGCACCATCATCGAAACCGTGGCCGACGCCGCGGCGCGCACGCCGAACCCGGACGACCTCACGGCGCTGGTTCGGGTGGCGCTGGGTCGGGCCATCGTGCAACAACTCTATCCGGGCTCCAGCGAGATGCAGGTCATGTCGCTGGAGCCCAATCTCGAGCGCCTGTTGCTGCAGGCCGTCTCGGGGAACAGCGGCAATACCAGTCTCGAACCGGGGCTGGCCGATACCCTGATCCGCGAAAGTGCCCAGGCGGCACAGCGGCAGGAAGACATCGGCCTGCCCGCGGTGCTGCTGGTGCCCGCTGCGCTGCGCTCGCTGCTGGCGCGCTTCCTCCGTCGGGCGGTCCCGCAACTCAAGGTGATCGCCCACAACGAAGTGCCGGAAACAAAAACCATAAAAGTCACCTCGATCATCGGGGGTAGAAAATGAACGTCAGAAAATTCATAGCAGCCAATGCCAGGGATGCCCTGCGCAAAGTCAAGGAAACCCTGGGTCCGGACGCCATCATCCTGTCCAACCGCAGCGTGCCCGGTGGGGTCGAGATCATGGCCGTTGCCGCCCGGGACATGGCGATGATTGTCCCGTCCCATGGCGCCGAAGAAAGCCCCGTTGCCCGGCCTGCCGCCACCCGTCCGGCCCTGGTCGATGACCACGAAGATTACCGGGTCAGTTTCAGCCGGCCGCGGGAAGCCGCGCCGGCCCCGCAAGCCCAGGCCGCCGCCCCGTTGAACGCCCAGCCCGCACCGCGCCCGGTGGCGCCGCCGCGGGTGCATCACGCCATTCCCCAGGTTGCCGCCGCCCAGGCGGAAGCCCTGGCCCGGCAGCAGGCCGAAATACTCGCCCGCCAGCAGGCGGAAGAATCGGCCCGTCCGCGGGCGGAAGCGCGCCAGCATGGCGAAACGGCGCGTCAGCATGATCCGGTGCGGGTCGAGTCCGTGCATCACGGCGATCCCAAGCCCTCATCCCGTTACCGCGACACCGCCCATGGGGCCGGGGTCAACGCCTTCATTCCCAAGCCGACCGCGCTGCGCAATGCGGACATTCCCAACCGGACGCCGCTGTCGGCGGTAGCCCAGCAACTGGGCGCCGAGGCCGAAGTGGTGCCGGCCAGCGTCATGGAAGAAATCCGGGCGCTGCGTCAGATCGTCGAACAGCATCTGGCCGGCTACGCCTGGGGCGAAAGCAACCGGGTGGCCCCGGTGCGGACCGGGCTGATGCGGCAGATGCTGGACGCCGGCTTCTCGCCGCAGTTCGCCCGCGACCTGCTGGCCGAGCTGCCGCAGCAACTCGAACATCCGGCGGCGTTGAGCTGGGCCAAGGCCGCAGCGGATCGCCACCTGCTGACCCTGGGCTCCGACGCCGACATCATCGACCGGGGCGGCATTTACGCGCTGGTCGGCCCGACCGGCGTCGGCAAGACCACCACCACCGCCAAGCTGGCCGCCCGTTGCGTGCTGCGCCATGGCGCCCACAAGCTGGCGCTGATCACCACCGACGCCTACCGGATCGGCGCCTATGAACAACTGCGCATCTACGGCCGCATCCTCGGCGTGTCGGTGCATCAGGCCAAGGACACGCTGGAACTGCGGCAGTTGCTGCTGGAGCTGCAGCACAAGCACATGATCCTGATCGACACCATGGGGATGAGCCAGAAGGACAAGCTGGTCGGCGAACAGACTGACATGCTGGCCGGCTGCCATGTCCGCCGGCTGCTGCTGCTCTCCGCCACTTCCCGCGGCGATACCCTGGACGACGTGGTCCGCGCCTATCGCGGCGACGACCTGGCCGGCTGCATCCTGACCAAGGTGGACGAAGCCGCCGGGCTGGCCGCGGCGATGGATGGCCTGATCCGCCACAAGCTGACGCTTTATTACGTTTCCAATGGCCAGCGGGTGCCGGAAGACCTGCACCTGCCCAATCGCCCCTACCTGCTGCACCGCGCCTTCAAGGAAGTGCCGGACAACTCGCCGCATCACCATCAGGGCATGGAGCCGGCATTGGTGATGGCCAACGCCGGGCTGATGGGGGCCGTCGCCGGAGGTCGCCATGGCTGAATTCTTCGGCGACCAGGCAGCGGGCCTGCGCCGGCTGTTCGGACGTAACCAGTTCCGGGTGGTCACCTTCGCCGCCGGCTGTGTCGGCGTCGGCAAGACCATCACCGTCAGCAACCTGGCCGTCGCGCTGGCCCGGCTGGGGCGGGAAGTTCTGGTGATCGACGAAAACTCCGGGCACGACGATCTCGCCGGCCAGTTCGGCACGGTTTCCCGCTACGACCTGCTGAACGTGGTGCATCGGGAATGCCGGCTGAGCGACGTGCTGCTGCATCCCTGCCCCGGCGTCAGCCTGTTGCCGGCGGCGCGGGCGGTCAAACGGATCGGGCGGCTGTCGCTGCCGCAGCAGCAGGCGCTGCTCGACGGCATCTCCGAACTCGACCGGCCGGTGGATGTGATCCTTGTCGATGCCGCCATCGACCATCTGGCCGGGCTGTCGCCGCTGGGGCTGGCATCGCAGGAAACCCTGATCGTGCTGTCGGCCAGCGGAAATTCCATCACCGAAGCCTACGCGCTGATCAAGAAGCTGAGCATGGGCTACGCCCGCCGGCATTTCCGCATCCTGATCAACAAGGTCAGGCAGCAGCAGGACGCGCTGGCGATCTTCGACAACATCGCCAGCTTGACCGCCGAGCGGCGGATTGCCCAGCTGGATTTCGCCGGGGCGATCCCCCTGGATGACGCGCTACGCCAGGCGGACAAGGTCTGCCAGCCGGTCCTGCTGTTCCAGCCGGAATCCCCGGCCTCGCACGCGCTGCGGGAGCTGGCGTCCGGCCTGCTCTACTGGCCGGTGGTCAGCGACGAGGAGGCCAGCGTCCAACAGTACATGCAGCAACTGTTACACTTGAGCCAACGGCTGACGCCGGGAACGCTGCGGGCGGTTTGAACCGGTTGCTGCCGTCGTTCCGGCCGCATTCCCCTTCCGACCCACATCCCCCAGGCACCCCCTCGCTTCATGTACACCGCGACCGGGCAACTCGACAAGGAGCAACTGGTCCAGCGCTTCACGCCGCTGGTCAAGCGACTGGCCTACCGGCTGCTTTCCCGCTTGCCAGTCAGCGTGCAGTTCGAGGATTTGCTGCAGAACGGCCTGATCGGCCTGCTCGACGCCATCGAGCGTTACCAGGACAACTTCGGCGCCCAGTTTGAAACCTACGCCAGCCAGCGCATCCGCGGCGCCATGCTCGACGGCCTGCGGGAAAGCGACTGGCTGCCGCGGCAACTGCGGCGGGAATTGCGGCGGATCGAGGCCGCGGTCAACCAGCTGGAGCAGCAGAACGGCCGCAGCCCCAGCGAAAGCGAGCTGGCCCAGTGTCTGGGCTTGCCGCTGGCGGATTACCAGCACATGTTGCTGGAAGCCCGGGGCCATCAGTTGTTGTACTTCGAGGATTTCACCGAAGAAGGGGAAGAGGATTTCCTCGAAAGGCATGTGGCCGACCTCAGCGGCGACCCGCTGCGCCTGCTGGAAGACAAGAGCCTGCGCCAGACCCTGGTCGCGGCCATCGAGTCCCTGCCGGAGCGGGAAAAGCTGATGATGGCCCTGTATTACGAGCAGGAATTGAATCTGCGGGAAATCGGCGAGGTCATGGGCGTCACCGAATCCCGCGTCTGTCAGCTGCACAGTCAGGCGATCAGCCGCTTGCGCAGCAAGGTGCTGGGCGAATTGCCCGCCGGAAAACGCAAGCGCAAGGCTAGGGAGGAATAGTGGACAAGATCAGCATACTCGGCCTCATCATCGGTCTGACGGCCATCCTGGGCGGCCAGATTCTCGAAGGTGGCCATCTCAGCTCCCTGTTTCAGCCGACCGCGCTGCTGATCGTTGGCGGCGGCACCCTGGGCGCGGTGCTGTTGCAAAGCCCCTACAACACCTTCCACCGGGGCTTCGCGATGCTGCGCTGGGTCATGGTGCCGCCGAATCTGGACCATGAAGGCATGATCACCCAGATCGTCAATTGGTCGCAGATCGCCCGCCGGGAAGGCATCCTCAGCCTGGAAAGCTTCACCTACGAGCTGGAAGACAACTTCGTCCGCAACGGCGTGCAACTCCTGGTGGATGGCGCCGACCCTGAACACCTGCGCGAACTGCTGGAAGTGGAAATCACGTCCTACGAAGAGGAAATGTGGCAGGGCGCCCGCATCTGGGAAGCGGCGGGCGGCTATTCGCCGACCATCGGCATTCTCGGCGCGGTCATGGGGCTGATCCATGTGATGGAAAACCTGACCGACCCCTCCCGGCTGGGATCGGGCATTGCCACCGCCTTTGTCGCGACGATCTACGGCGTCGGCTTCGCCAATCTGGTGTTTCTGCCGATTGCCGGCAAGCTCAAGGCCTACATCAAGCAGATCATCGTGATCCGGGAAATGGTCGTCGATGGCCTCTGCAGCATCGCCAATGGCGACAACCCCCGCCTGATCGAAAGCCGCCTGCGCGGATATCTGGTGTAAGCCATGGCCCGCCGTCGCCGCCGCGCCAGACTGGAAGAACACGACAACCACGAACGCTGGCTGGTTTCCTACGCCGACTTCATCACGCTGCT
>JBEBBF010000237.1:0-4644 GCA_041158545.1 Pseudomonadota bacterium
GTCTGCTGCAGCGCAGCGTCCCGTTGCAGCACCGCCTGACGGTCGCTTTCCTCGAGAAACTGGTCGAGCGGCAGCAGCGGGCAGTGGTGGCGGGCGCAGGTTTCCTGCAACTGCGGCGTGACATGCGCCGCCAGCGTGAACACGGTGCAGCCGGGCTTGCGGCTGAGGAAGGGGCCAAGGGCGGCCTGGAAGCTGGGCCACAGCGTGGCAACGAGGGCGAGGGGCTTGCTCATGAGCGGGTTCCCGAAAAGACGCCGAAATGGTGGGTGAGGAGGGATTCCATCAGGTTGTATTCCAGGCCGGTCGCGAGGGGGATGCCCTGGCTGGTCAGCACCTGGCCGGCCTCGCTGCAGCGCGACCAGTTGCGGGCGATTTCCAGCCCGGCCTGGTCGATCTGGTCCTGCATTTCCCAATCCTCAAACAATTGGGCATAAGCCTCCGGCAGCAGCGCCGCGAAGTCGAGGCCGGGGAGATGCCGGCGTATCGCCTGCAGCAGCCGGTACAGCAGCTGCCGGTTGCGCGGCGCCCGGAGGTGCCATTGCAGCTCTTCCTGGAAGGCGGCGGTGCCCAGCGGCAGCACTTCGTGCAGGCCGGCGGGGCCGGCGGCGCAGGCGGCGCGCCGCTGCAGCAGGGTTTCGCGCAGCGCCTGATTGGCCGCCGGGTTGGGGCTGTGGCGGGCGATGACGAAGTAGCGGCAGGTCGCTTCCGGGGTCAGCCGGGCGACGATTTCCTCTTCGAGGAACAGGCAGAACTCCAGCAGGGATTTGTCCCTGGGAATCCAGGACAACAGGCGCTGCCAGTCGAAACGGTGTTCCAGCGTCGCCAGCCACTGGTTCAGCGCGCCGCCACCGAGGAAGGCGCCGACCGGGATCAGCGCTTCGACGGTCCAGCCGTGGGCGTCGGCCCAGTCGATGATGTCTTCCGCCTGGGCGGTGGCCATGAATTCGCCGAAGCGGCCGGCGGTGGTGCCGCGGTCGATGAAGGCGGCGGCGGCCTCCGGCGGCAGCGCCGCCCGGTAGTGGTTGCGGGAGTGGATGTCGAACACGGCGCGCCCGCCGGGACGCAGCACCCGGCTCCATTCCTCCATGATTTCCTGCCAGTTGGGGAAATGCACGACGACGTTCAGCGAGACCAGGAAGTCGAAGGCGGCGTCCGGCAGCGGCAGCTGCGCCACGTCGCCCTGCAGCAGCGTCACCGGCACCTCGCCGGCCTGACGCCGGGTTTCATCCAGCATCGCCTGGGAGCTGTCGATCCCGGTCACCCGCAGGCCGCGGCGGGCCAGCGGCAGCGAGGCGCGGCCGGTGCCGCAGCCGACGTCGAGGATGTCCTGGGCGTCGCCCAGCCAGCGCTGGATCAGGTTGGTTTCGATGTGGCGCTTCAGCGGGTCGGTGCCGCGGTTTTCCACCATACGCCCGGCGTACCAGGCGACCATGTTGGGATCGTCCCAGGCATGGGTTTTCCAGTTGATCAGGTCTTTGTTGTTTGCCATGTCTCTCTCCGCGCCGGGGGCGCTCAGGGATAGCGGTGGAGGAATTCCTGGCGCAGCACGCCGAATTCCAGGATGTCCTGATGGTGGCCGGCGACGAAGGCGGCCTCGCGGCGGCGTCCTTCCTCAACCATGCCCAGGGCGGCAGCCAGGCGGATCATCCCCTGGTTGCCGGCGAAAGTGCCGCAGCCGATCCGGTGCAGGTTCAGCCGCTGGAAGCCGTGGCGCAGCAGCAGCCGGCCGGCTTCGGCGGCGTAGCCCTGGCCGTGGCAGTCCCGCTCGCCGAGCAGGATGGCGAATTCCGCCGAGCGGTAGATGCGGTGAATCTGCTGCAGCGCCAGGTTGCCGATGTGGCGCTGGCCGTCCTTCAGCACGATGGCCAGCACCAGCCGGTCCGGGCCGCTGGCCTGGGCGATGAAGGCGCGGGCGTCGTCGCGGCTGTAGGGGAACAGGCCGTGGGCATTGCCGGCGCAGACTTCCTGGTCGTTGAGCCAGCGGGGATAGGCGCCGTCGGCGTCCTCCGGGCACAGCGGCCGCAGCAGCAGGCGTTCGCTGGCGAGGAAGGGCAGCGGCGCGGTCATGGCGTATCCCTCAGCGCGTCCCGCTCCGCCCAGACCTTGTGGAAGATCGCGATGACGTCGTCGATGTCGGCCTCGCTGAGGCTGGCGTGGATCAGCGGCGTGTAAATCAGGGCTTCGAAGTGCATCCGCTCGGTCACCGGGCAGAGGCCGCGGCGGTAATCCGGTTCCGGCACGCCGGGCTGGCGGAAGGGGAAGCCGGCGCGGCCGAAGGCGATTTTCTGCTGGTAGAGGGGCTGCAAATACAAGGGCTCGACATAGCCTTCGCCCAACTCCAGCCCTTCCGCCCGCAGCGCCTGGACCAGCCGGGCGCGGGGGACGCCGGCAGCGGCGTCGATCTTCAGCGGATAGACGTACCAGCCATGGCTGCAATCCGGCCGGGTCAGCGGCGGGGTCAGGCCTTCCAGCCCGGCGAGGCCGGCGTTGAGCCGGGCGGCGTGGGCCTGGCGGACGGCGACCAGCGCGTCGAGCTTCTTCAGCTGCTCGTGGGCAATCGCCGCTTCGATTTCGGTCATCCGGTAATTGAAGCCGACCAGATTGACCAGATCCTCGACGCCCTTGGCCTTGACCACGGCTTCGGCGTGGTTGCGGATCAGCTGCAGCCGCTCGGCCAGCCGGGGATCGTCGGTGACCACCACGCCGCCTTCGCCGCAGTGGATGGTCTTGTGATAGTTGAGGCTATACACCCCCATGTGGCCGAGGGTGCCGGCCCAGCGGCCGTGGTAGTGGGCGCCGGGGGCCTGGGCGCAATCCTCGATCACCGTCAGGCCGTGTCGGGCAGCCAGCGCCATGATCGCGTCCATTTCCGCCGGGTGGCCGAAGATATCCACGACGATGATGGCGCGGGTCCGCGGTGTGATGCAGCGGGCGATGCTGGCCGGATCCAGGCAGAAGGTTTCCGGGTCGATGTCGGCAAAGACCGGAATCGCGCCATAGACCAGCGCCGCCGCGGCCGACGCGCTCATCGTGTAGGGGGAAACGATCACTTCGTCCCCCGGCCCGACCCCGGCGGCGCCGACGGCGGCGTAGAGGCCGGAGGTCGCGGAATTCACCGAGACGGCGTGGGCGACGCCGAAGCGCTGGCACCAGGCGGCTTCCAGCTGGCGGACCATCGGCCCGCCGAGGAAATCCGCCGACCAGGTGCCGAGAAACTGGGACAGGATGCCGCGATCAAGCACGGCATTGACCGCCGTTTTTTCTTCTTCCCCCAGCGTGCGATAGGCGGGGAAGGGCTGGCGGCGCAGGGCGGGGCCGCCGAGCAGGGCGAGTGCGCACATGGCTGGATACCTGTAATCGGAGCGTTTTGATGGTTTTGCCCGGTTTCGGCGCGCTTTGCGGCGCATCCGGGCCGGGTTTTGCCGCGCCAACGGCAAGATTTGCCGCTAAACGTGGATAGTACCGGAAAGCACTTGCTGTGCCAGTTCGGCGATCCGGGCCGTGGCGTGGCCATCCGGCAGCAGCTCCACCGCTGGTGCCGGCCGGCCCGGCGTTAGCGCCGCGACCAGCGCGGCCGGCAAATCCGCCCAGGTGCGGACCAGCTGGCTCAAGCCCTGGCGATTCGCCGGCAAGGGGTCCGGCTGGCTCAGACCGGGCTGCAGGCTCAGCACCGGCCGCCCGAGATAGGCCGCCTCCTGCAACAGCACCGAATTCATCCCGCAGACCAGGTCCGCCGCCAGCGCCAGCGCCGGGCCGGGAAGCTGCCGTTCCAGCTGGAGCCGCAGGCCGGGAAACGCCTGTTCCAGATAGGGCCGCAGCCCGGCGTCCGCCTCCCGCGGATGCGGGCGCAGCACCAGGCACAGCTTTTCCCCGTGCTGACTCGCCCGCGCCGCCAGCGCCGGCAACAGCCCGGCCAGCACCTGATGCTGGTCAAAGCCCCAGTCGGCAAAGCCCGGCTGCCTGCGCAATTCCGCCAGCGGCTGCGAGACAAACAGCACCAGCCGCTCACCCGCAGCCAGCCCCAGCGCCTGCCGCAGCGGCGGCACCACCTCGCCCGCCCGCGCCGCCAGCGCCGGCAGCGGGTCGAACACCGGCTGCCCGGTGACATGCAGCGCCGGCCCCGCGCCGGGAAACAGCGCCCGCAATTCGGCCGCCACCGCCGCATCCATCACCGCCAGATGCGTCGGCCAGGCCGGCTGGCCCCGGTGCTGGAAACGGGGCGGCAGATTGCTCCAGAAATCCAGCACCGCCAGACTCGGCACCCCGGCCGCCCGTGCCTGCGACCACAGCGCGCTTTCCCAATCCAGGCCGTTGACCGACGTCGCCGTCAGCAACAGCCGCGGTGCCGCAGCTTCCCCGACTGTCCCTGCGAATGTCGCCAGCAGCGCCGGCCAGTCGAGCGCCGTTCCCGCGGTTTCCGGCAAGGCCTGCGCCGCCAATCCCGCTTCCCGCCACAACGGCAGCGCCTGGCGATACGCCAGCGGCCACAGCGGATACCCGGCCGCCGCCAGTTGCCGCAACACCGGCAACAAGGCCGCCGCACCGCCGGGATCGCCGGCAACGGCGAGGAGGGGCGGTAGCGACGAAACCAGGGGCGGTGAAAGGGGCGGTGAAAGGGACGGTGCAAGGGTCGGTGCAAGGGTC
>JBEBBF010000238.1:0-4254 GCA_041158545.1 Pseudomonadota bacterium
CCTGAACAACGCCGCCGGCCAAGTCTCGGCCACGGCGCAGACCCTCTCCCAGTCCAGCTCCGAGCAGGCCGCCTCGGTGGAAGAGACCACGGCCTCCGTCGAGCAGATGACGGCCTCCATCAACCAGAACACCGAGAACGCCAAGGTCACCGACAGCATGGCGTCGAAGGCCGCGAAGGAAGCGGGCGAGGGCGGGGAAGCCGTGGGCAAGACCGTCGAAGCGATGAAGTCCATCGCCGACAAGATCGGCATCATCGACGACATCGCCTACCAGACCAACCTGCTGGCCTTGAACGCGGCGATTGAAGCCGCCCGCGCCGGCGAGCACGGCAAGGGCTTCGCGGTGGTGGCGGCGGAAGTGCGCAAGCTGGCCGAACGCAGCCAGGTCGCGGCGCAGGAAATCAGCGAACTGGCCGGTTCCAGCGTCAAGATGGCGGAACGGGCCGGGCACCTGCTGGAAGAAATGGTACCGTCGATCCAGAAAACCTCGGACCTGGTGCAGGAAATCGCCTCGGCGTCCCAGGAGCAGTCCTCCGGCGTGCTGCAGATCAACAACGCCGTCGGTCAGCTCAACAAGGCGACGCAGCAGAACGCCTCCGCCTCGGAAGAACTGGCGGCCACGGCAGAAGAACTGGGCGGTCAGGCCGAGCAACTGCAGGAATTGATGGGCTTCTTCAGTGTCGAGCAGGCCAGGGCGCAGCGGGGCACGCCGCTGCCGGCCGCCCGCGGCGAAGCCCGGCCGCGCACGCCGGTCAGCCGCATGAAGGCGGTGGCCTTCAGCGATTCGGATTTCGAGAAATTCTGAGCGGGAGCGACCATGGGACAAATGGTGCAAAAGCCCGGCGGGCGGGCCGCCGCCGGGGCCGGACCGACGCCGGACGGCGCGATCCAGCAATACCTGACGTTTTCCCTGTGCGGCGAGATGTTTGCCGTCGCCATCCTCAACGTGAAGGAAATCATTGAATTCGGCAGCCTGACCGAGATTCCGATGATGCCCGGCTTCATCCGCGGCGTGATCAACCTGCGCGGCGCGGTGGTGCCGGTGATCGACCTGTCCTGCCGCTTCGGCAACAAGCCGACCCAGGTGGCGCGGCGGACCTGCATCGTGATCATCGAGCTCAACGAAAACAACCAGCGGCACGACATCGGCGTCATGGTCGATGCGGTGTCCGAAGTGCTGGAAATCGCCGCGTCCGACATCGAGCCCCCGCCCACCTTCGGGGCGAAAATCCGCACCGACTTCATCAGCGGCATGGGCAAGGTTGCCGGCGGCTTCATCATCCTGCTCAACATCGACAAGGTGCTGTCGGTGGAAGAAATCGCCCTGCTGACCAATACCGCCGGGGCGGCGGACGCCACCGCCGGGGGAGGCAGCTGAGTCTTGCCGTCAGCCTCCGGCTGACGCCGCTTTTTCAGCGTCCCAGCGTCTGCAAAGCTTTTTTCAGGCTTCATCCTTCAGGCAGCACGCCATGGATTACAGCAAACTTTCTTCCCGCGAGATTGAACGCCTGGCGCGCAATCTCCATCCGGGGGAGTGGGCGGTCGAGTCCGAACGGCCGCTGGCGACCCTGCTCGGCTCCTGTGTCGCCGTCTGCCTGTTCGATCCGCGGCTGCGGATCGGCGGGCTCAACCATTTCATGCTGCCCTCGATCCAGCGGGGCGGTCACAGCGAGGTGGATACCCTGCTGGCCGGCGACTACGCCATGGAAGCCCTGCTCAACGCCCTGCTGCAACAGGGGGCGCGCAAGGAAAGGCTGCAGGCCAAGGCCTTCGGCGGCGGCACGGTGATCGAAACCGCTGCCAGCCTGCAGAGCATCGGCATGCGCAACGTCAGCTTCACCCGGGAATGGCTGGAGCGGGAGGGCATCCCGCTGCTGGCGGCGGATTTCCTTGGCCCCTGGTCGCGCAAGCTGCTGTTTGTCCCCAACACCGGCGAGGCCTACTGCCGCAAGAACGTCGCCAGCATGACCACCGCGGAACAGATTGCCAGGGAAGAACAGGCCTACGCCGAATCCCTGCTGCATCCGGCCCGGCCGGGCAAGGGCGGAGTGGAATTGTTTTGATCCCCGACGCCGGCATCACCGACACGGAATTCGGGCTGTTCCAGCGCCTGATCTACAAGATCGCCGGCATCAGCCTGAGCGAGGCGAAAAAACCGCTGCTGGTCGGCCGGCTGAACCGGCGGCTGAAGCACTACGGCCTGGCGAGCTACGGCCAGTACTACCGGATGCTGGCCAGCGGCGAGCATCCCGCCGAGCTGCAGCACATGGTCGATCTGCTGACCACCAACGAAACCTATTTCTTCCGTGAGCCGCAGCACTTTGCCTTCCTGCGGGACGAAATCCTCAGCCGTCACAACCGGGCCGCCCCCTTTCGCGCCTGGAGCGCCGCCAGCTCCAGCGGCGAAGAGGCCTACACCCTGGCCATGGTCCTGGCGGAAAGCCTGGGCCGCGCCCCCTGGGAAATCGTCGGCTCGGACATCAGCACCCAGGTGCTGGCCAAGGCGGCCCAGGGCCACTATTCCCTGCAGCGCACCGAAGGCATCCCGCCGGCGCTGATGCGCAAGTATTGCCTGAAGGGGGTGCGCGCCCAGGAAGGCAGCTTCCTGATCGTGCCAGAATTGCGCCAGCACACCGCCTTTTACCAGATCAACCTGATGCAGCCCGTCGATCCGGGCATCGGCGATTTCGACGTGATCTTCCTGCGCAACGTGATGATCTACTTCGACCTGGAAACCAAGGCGCGGGTGGTCCACCATCTCCTGCCGCGGCTGAAAGCCCATGGCCACCTGATCATCGGCCATTCGGAAACGCTGAACGGCATCACGGACCGGGTGAGCATGCTGCGCCCGACCATCTACCGCAAACGCTGACCCGAGGTCAGAGGAGCCCGAATGGCCGAAAAAATCAAGGTCATGATCGTCGATGATTCCGCCCTGGTGCGCCAGGTCGTCTCCCAGACCCTGGCGGCCGATCCGGGCATCACGGTCATCGCCACCGCCGCCGATCCCCTCTTTGCGCTGCAGAAAATGTCGGCCCAGTGGCCGGATGTGCTGATCATCGACATCGAAATGCCGCGGATGGACGGCATCACCTTCCTCAAGCAGGTGATGGCCACCCGGCCGACGCCGGCCATCATCTGCTCCTCCCTGGCGGAAAAAGGCGCCCAGGCGACCTTCGAGGCCCTGGCTGCCGGCGCCATCACCGTCATCACCAAACCCCGGCTGGGCCTGAAGAGCTTCCTCGAAGGCGCGGCGAGCGAATTGATCCAGGCGGTGCGCAGCGCGGCCAGGGCCAACATGCGGGCGGTCGGCGCCCTGGCCGGACAGCGACCGATGCTCCCGAGCGCTGCCGCCGGCGCCGGACTGGAGAACCGGGCCCTCAGCCGCACCACCGACAAGCTGGTTGCCATCGGCACTTCCACCGGCGGCACCCAGGCCCTGGAGCTGGTGCTGACCCAGTTGCCGGCGACGACCGTGGGCATCGTCGTGGTGCAGCACATGCCGGAGAAGTTCACCGCCATGTTTGCCGAAAGGCTCAACGGCCTGTGCGCCATGGACGTACTCGAAGCCCGGCACGGTGACCGGGTGCTGCCGGGGCGTGCCCTGATTGCGCCGGGGGGCAGGCACATGCAGCTCCGGCGCAGCGGCGCCCAGTACCTGGTGGAGGTTGCGGATGGGCCGGTGGTGAATCGGCACAAACCCTCCGTCGACGTGCTGTTCCGTTCTGTGGCCAAGGCCGCCGGCGCCAACGCCCTGGGGGTGATCATGACCGGCATGGGCGACGACGGCGCCCGCGGCCTGGTGGACATGCACCGGGCCGGCGCCTACACCCTGGCGCAGGATGAAGCCAGCTGCGTCGTCTTCGGCATGCCGAAGGAGGCGATCAAGCTGGGGGGGGTGGATAAGGTGCTGCCGCTGAACCAAATCCCCGCGGCCATCGCTGCCTACGGCCAGGGCTGAATCAGAGCCGGCCCCGGAAATTTGGCCAGCAGGGTAAGCGTTAGCCTTGCCCAATCGGATGCCGCGTAGCGGCTGGAAAAAGGAGCAGGGTGGTATCCGGCAACCGGAGTGATTCACCATTCCGACCGGGGCAGCCAGTACGCCAGCCATGCCGTTCAGGACAAGCCGACCGAATACGGCATGCTTGGCCCGATGAGCCGTAAAGGCAACTGCTGGTTCAACAGCTTCAAGAACGAGCGGGTGTTCGGTGGGCGCTTCGAAACTCGCGACGAAATGCGGGCAATGGCCGTCGA
>JBEBBF010000239.1:0-5751 GCA_041158545.1 Pseudomonadota bacterium
AGGTATTCCCGATAATCCTCGGGGTCAGCACTGTTCTTGATGCTGGACCAGAACTCCAGTTCGATGGCGCCCTGGCTGACCGCGGGTGCGGCCGCGACCTGCGCAGTCGCATCTGCTCGCACCTGTGGCGCCGAAAGGAAGTAAAAATCCCCGTCAGTCTGGTCGTACAACGCCGGATTCTGGTCGTGTCCGACATTCTTGGCCTTTTGCGATACGGTAGAACGCACCTTCTTCAGCGCATCCGCCGCGCTGAGGCCGGGCGTCGAAATCATCGGCAGGAATTCGCGGGTAAACAATCCATTGGGATTGCCGTCGCTATCGCTCAACTTGTCCAGTGCTTCCTGGTTGGCACCCGCGGAAAACAGCACGATCTGGCCATTCGGCGAAGCCGGCTGCGCCAGGCCACGAGTTCCTCCCAGGCTACGCCCGGCTTTCTTCGGGAAGGGATTGTTGCGACAGGCATCAATGACCAACAACGTGAACTTCGCCTTGGCATCCGCCAGCTTGTCCTGAATGCGGACCAAGCTGACCGCCTGATCATCGACATCATTCAGTTCACTGGGCATGTCCATATCAACCGGAAGCAGGAAATTCTGGTTGTTGATCTGCAAACCATGCCCGGCAAAGAAAAATATCCCGACTCCGCCGCCCGCAACCTTCTGGGCAAACTCGTTGACACCCTGGTTCATTTTTTTCTGACCGGCGTTGGCCATGAAGATGACTTCAAAGCCAATTTTGGATAACTCGGCACTGACCGCCTTGGCGTCATTGACCGCTTTTTCCAGTTTGCCCACGCTCTGGTAATCATTGTTGCCAATCACCAGCGCCACCCGCCGTTCGACCGCCTGGAGCGTGGCGACCAAACCCACGCACAGCGTGATGGCCAGCCCCCATTGCCGGAATCTCATACCTGACTCCCCGTTGTAATGAATCGAGATTTACTTCGCTGCAGGAGCGGCCGTCTTGGGTGCAGCGGCTGCGGGCGATGTCGCCGGCGCGGCCTGGGCGCCTTCCTTCGGCTTGGCTGCCTTCTTGGGCTTTTTGACCGGAGCCGGCGGGGGTTCCACGGGTTCGCTGTCAGCCACCATTTCCGGCATTGCCGGCACCACGTTTTGTTCGCCGACAAAAACGGCGCCGCCTGTCAGGCGGATCGGAACAATCGTGAAGCGATTTCCCAGCGTAATTTCGGTCTTATGCACGCCAACATCCGTCTGGAAGGAAAGGGGCAACTTGCCATAAGGGAGGATGGCGCGGGCAACGGAAACCCGTTCTGGCAAGGTCCGCCACGCCCGCTCATCAGCCTGTTCTGTCAGCACCGAAGCCACACCAACAACCAGCCCCCCAACGACCCCGCCTACGCGTTGCGCCTGCTCCTGCGCCACGGTCTTGACGATGGCCCGAATGCCGGTACGCAGCATGATGCCGGGCAACTGGTCTTTCAACATGCGACGGGACATCGCATCGACGCTGGCCAGCGTTTCCACCGGCAGGTCTTTGCCACCCACGGTAAGGGAAGGAGGTACGAAACCCTTGTTTTCAGCTTTAACAACCGGGAAAGACAGCGGGGTTACGACCAGACCTTTCGAACCCATAGGCAAAGGCAGCGGAATACTGATCGACTTCCAGGACGGGGCAAAACCCGATTCGACGACGAAAAGGACATCGGATTCCTTGGGGCCTGGCTTGCGCTTGCCCACCCGGCTCAGGCCATCTCGAATCAACTTGCTGTTCGGCTGCAGGGTCAGCGCATTGCGATAGCCGGGTTCGGCCAGCGACGGCTCTCCGGTCACCTCAAAGAAATACCCGGCCAGGTAATGGGAAAAGGCGTTCTGAAAACCGTTTTTAAGGTGGCTGACCTCGGGTGCATCCAGTTCAGCCATCGGATAACCCTTGTCCTTGAGATCCTTGGCAGTCGTCTTGATACCCTTCTTTTCACCCTCATCCTTCAGGGCGTCGTATTCCTTTTCACGGAAAGCCTCGATCAGTTTTTCCCGCTCGTAGGTCTTTTTCATTTCGACGCGGGCACTGGCGAAATCCCCGCGCAGGATGTGGTTGAGTGTCAGCCGGGTCGAAAGGAAGACCTTTTCGTAATCCTGGCCATCGTAGCGCCGGACCCGATCACCCACGACGTAACTGGCGATATCACCAAAAAGCTTGCCCGCATCAAGCTTGAATGAATCTTCCCACTCCCTGATCTTGTCATCCGCCTTCAGCCAGGCATCGCGGCTATCCGGATACTTGCTTTGCATGCTCAGCAACTCGCCCTTCTCCAGGAAATAGAGCAAGTCCTTGTTATCCATCATGCCGTCGATCTTGCCCGCCACGGAAGACTTGTCGCCCTTCCCCTCCTCGGGTTTGGCATCCTTGGCGTCTTTTGCATCCTTCGAACCCAGGGTCGGTGCCAGCGGAGCGTTGCGCTTCTCCAGGCCATCCAGGGCCTGCTGCAACTGACCCGCCTTGACTTGGGTCACCGTCTCACTGAGTTCGGCATCGTAACTACGGAGTGGATTACCAGCGCCCCCACAGGCGGACAGCAACACACTCAGGGAGACAACTGATAAGGGAAGGAAGAGCTTGCGCGACATGAGATTCATCCCGAAGTATTGATAGCAGCCGCATATCTTAACCGCGAAGAATTCAATCTGTCGCCACTACCACGCGCATTTCCACTTGATCCAGGACAAAAACCCTATTTATAAAGTGGAAAATCCTGGTTGACCTGTGTCATTTCCCAAAAACATGCGACCAGAATCCGGAACTTCTTGATTCACGGCACAAGGCTTTGCTCGTCCACAGCGAGGTTCCGAGACCCGGCAAGACAACGGGCGAAGGCTGAGCGGCTGCCTCGACCCGTCCCAAAGCGCGACCGAATAGCGCGAAGCTCGTCTCGCTCAGTCAGGCTCGATCTGCCGCCAGCCGCCCTGCTCGTCGAGCACCCACCATCCTGGGCGCCCCTGCCGGATCCATTCCCGGCCGAAGGTCCACGATGCGTAAGGCAGCCAACTATTCAGATTGTCAGTCCCGTGTCCGACCGCAATGCTGGCCTGGGTATAAAGCAGCGCCCGGTCAAAGTTTTCACTACGCACCAGCTCCACGAGCGCCGGGTTTTGCATTTCAGTGCCCCGCCGGACCAGGAAGCCACTTTCGCTGATTGCCAGGCCACCCCGGTCCAGCCATGGCCGTAGTTGCGGAAAGCGCTGATGCATGCGAAGCACCGCTCGACTCAAATCGCCACCGGCATAGCGAAATTCATCGATTCCAGAGGGATCGAGCTGGTCATAAATCAGGGCGACAACCTGCGCGGCCTCCAGCTCGGTACCCCGCGCTGCAGTCTGCACATTCAGGGTTTCACAGGCTGCCAGCACGGGAAGCCCCAATGCCAGGGCCATCCAGCGGCGCCGCTCAATATGTAGACTCATTGCGTACTCCTGACGACCCAATAAAAACGCCGTCTGCCGCCCTCAAGGAACGACAGACGGCGCCAGTTTCTGGCTCTGCTGAAGACTTACTGCAGCTCTTCCAGGCGGATGCGGGTGACCTTGTCCTTGACCACGGCCAGGGCTTCGATCTTGGCGATGGCGGCGTTGGCGCGCTTTTCCTGGCAGAGATGGGTCAGCATGATGATGTCGGTCTGATCTTCGCCCTCTTCCGGCTCCCGCTGCAGCATCGCATCGATGGAAATCTGCTCGTCGGCCATGATCCGGGTGATGTCGGCCAGCACGCCGGGACGGTCTTCGACCCGCAGGCGCAGGTAGTAGGCGGTCTCGATTTCGCCGATCGGCAGAATCGGTAGATCGTGCAACTGGTCCGGCTGGAAGGCCAGGTGCGGCACCCGGTGTTCCGGGTCGGCGGTGGCCATCCGGGTGACATCCACGAGGTCGGCGATCACCGCGGAGGCGGTCGGCTCGGCGCCGGCGCCCTTGCCGTAGTACAGCGTGGCGCCGACGGCGTCACCCTTGACCAGCACGGCGTTCATCGCGCCTTCGACGTTGGCGAGCAGCCGCTTGGCCGGGACCAGCGTCGGATGCACCCGCAGTTCGACCCCGGCGGTACGGCGGCGGGCGATGCCCAGCAGCTTGATCCGGTAGCCCAGTTGCTCGGCGTACTTGATGTCTGCCGCGGCCAGCTTGGTGATGCCTTCGATATAGGCCTTGTCGAACTGCACCGGGATGCCGAAGGCAATCGCAGAAATCAGCGTGGCCTTGTGGGCGGCGTCCACGCCTTCGATGTCGAAGGTCGGGTCGGCTTCGGCGTAACCCAGACGCTGGGCTTCCTTCAGCACGTCGGCGAAGGACAGGCCCTTGTCGCGCATTTCCGACAGGATGAAATTGGTGGTGCCGTTGATGATGCCGGCGACCCACTCGATGCGATTGGCCGAGAGACCTTCGCGCAGCGCCTTGATGATGGGGATGCCACCGGCAACTGCGGCTTCGAAGGCCACCATCACACCTTTTTTCTGGGCCGCGGCGAAGATTTCGTCGCCATGCACGGCCAGCAGCGCCTTGTTGGCGGTGACCACATGCTTGCCGTTGGCGATGGCCTGCAGCACCAGTTCCTTGGCCACGCCATAGCCACCGATCAGCTCGACCACGATCTCGACGTCCGGGTCATTCACCACGGCGAAGGCGTCGTCGGTGACGCGGCAGGCGCCGGCAGTCACTTTCTGCGCCAGTTCCACGTTCTTGTCTGCGACCACGGTAATGGCGATGGGGCGACCGGCGCGGCGGGTGATTTCTTCCGCGTTACGGGCTAGAACGGTGAAAGTGCCGCCGCCGACGGTACCGATGCCGAGAAGGCCTACTTGAATGGGTTTCATGGTGTTCGCTCAGGAAGAATGACGTTTGCGATAGTTTTCGAGGAAACGGGCGATCCGGGCGACGGCGTCGCGCAGATCGTCCTCATGGGGCAGGAAAACCAGCCGGAAGTGATCCGGATGCGGCCAGTTGAAGCCGGTCCCCTGGACCAGCAACACTTTTTCCTCCTGCAGGAGTTCGCCGATGAAAGCCTGATCATCGGCAATCGGATACATCTTGGGGTCCAGCCGCGGGAACATGTACAGCGTCGCCTGCGGCTTGACGCAGCTGACGCCGGGGATCGCGGAAATCAGCTCGTAGGCCACGTCCCGCTGCCGACGCATCCGCCCGCCGGGCGCGACCAGATCGTTGATGCTCTGATAGCCGCCCAGCGCGGTCTGTATCGCGTACTGGCCGGGCACATTGGCGCAGAGGCGCATCGAGGCCAGCATGTCCAGGCCTTCGATGTAATCCCGGGCCGGCCGCTTGTCGCCGGACACCACCATCCAGCCGGCGCGATAGCCGCAGGAACGGTAATTCTTGGAGAGGCCGTTGAAGCTCAGCGTCAGCACATCTTCCGACAGCGAGGCCAGCGCAGTATGGCGAGCGCCGTCGTACAGCACCTTGTCGTAGACCTCGTCGGCGTAAATGATCAGGTTGTGCTGCCGGGCGATTTCGACGATGCCCAGGAGCAGATCGTCGGGATACAGGGCGCCGGTCGGGTTGTTCGGGTTGATGACGACGATGGCGCGGGTATTCGGCGTGATCCGGGCGCGGATGTCGTCCAGATCGGGCAGCCAGCCGGCGCCCTCATCGCAGATGTAATGCCGCGGCGTGCCGCCGGACAGGCTGACCGCGGCGGTCCACAGCGGGTAATCCGGCGCCGGCACCAGCACTTCGTCGCCGGGGTTCAGCAGCGCGTTCATCGCCATCACGATCAGCTCGGACACCCCGTTGC
>JBEBBF010000240.1:0-4437 GCA_041158545.1 Pseudomonadota bacterium
CAGCAGCCGGTAGTGTTCCAGCTGGTCGGCGCGTTGCAAGAGCGCCGGGCTGAGCAGGCCGAGGGCGAGGAAGGGGGATTCGTGCGGCAGGCAATGTTGCGGCAGCGGGATGTCGCCGCCGGCCCGCCCGGCGTGCGCCGCCAGGCCGGCGGTGGCGAGCAGCGCTGCGTCGTCCAGGTAGCGGAAGCCGGTGGCGGCCAGCGTGTCGCCGAGGGCGTGGTTGGGAAAGGGCGGCAGGTCGAGCAGCAGCGCCAGCTTGCGGCTCAGGCCGGACTGGTTGTCCGCCGCGGGTGGCCGGCCGAGGTCCTCGCCGGCGGCGCGCTCGGCGTTGAGCCGGGGCGCCTGTTCGGCAAAGTCGCGCTTGTTGCGGATCAGCGCCGCCGCCAGGGATTCATCCGGCTCCGTCTGCAGGTAGCGCAGCGCGCGCTGGCTGAATTTTTCCCCGTGCAGCGCCAGCAGGATGTCCAGCGCCCGGGAGCGGCGGTCGATGAAGGGGTCAATCGGGTCCAGGCCGGCGGCGAGGGCGGCCTCCAGCTGGCTGTCGTCCAGCGGGTAGAGCAGCGGGCGTTGCGGCAGCTGCTGTGGCAGGGCCGGGAAGTAGCTGCGGCTCAGATCCCGGTCCAGGGAATACAGCCGGGGCAGCTCGGCCAGCCCGCGCATCGCCCGGCCCAGCACCAGGTCGAACAGCTGCAGGTAGCCGGCCAGTTGCCGGGCCTGGGCGTTGCGCTGCGGCCCGGCGGATTCGGGGATGCCGTAGTCGGAAAGGCCATAGGCCGGCGGCAGGTGGCGTTGCAGCGGCGTGTAGTCGGCGAGGTCTAGCGCCGGCCCTTCCGGCAGCGGCGCCAGCGGGGCGCTGGTCAGGCGGCCGTGGCGGTGGGCGTTGGCGGCGAACTGGCGGCGTTCCAGCTGATCGTGGAGGTCGGCAACGGCGACGTCCCGGTCGTGGCCAGCGATCCGCAGCCGGAAGCTCATGTCGGATTGCCGTTGCGGCAGCCGCAGCCGCGGCACCTGACGCTGGGCGATCCGGCCGGTGGCGGCCTGGCAGGATTGGCCCTGGCTGTCGAACAGCTCCAGCCGGTGGATGCGGCTGACGCCGTCGATGGCGGCGACCTGCTGGATCAGCTCCGGCAGCGTCACCCCGCTCTTGCGGGCGAAATCGTCCTGATGGATGTAGCCGTGACGGGTGTAGGGGCCGGTCAGCAGGCTGGCCGCTTCTTCCGCGTGCAGGTCGCTGTAGGGATGCTGCGGGATCGGCGGGGACACGGCGATGAGGCAGGCGAAGTACAGCTCGGCCAGCACTTCCGCCGGCGGCCGGCCGCCATCCAGCTCCAGGTCGCCGGACAGCGTGTAATCCTGGTGCTCGACCATGCGGATGCGGCCGAGGTCCTCGCCCAGGTTGCGGTGCTGGTGGTAGAGGCGGCGGACTTCCAGCTCCAGCGCGGCGATCCGCGCCGGGTCGTCGCGGATGTTGTCCTGCAACTGCAGATGGATGTCGAGCAGGCCGGGGCAGCCCGCGTCCGGCCCGATGAGCGCGCCGTCGTCCCCCTCGCCCTGGCCGGCGGGATTGACCCAGATGTTGCGAATCTCCGGCAATTGGTCGGCGAACAGCTTCTGGTAATCCGCCGGCGTCAGCGGCCGGCAGGGCAGGGCCTCCTCCGGTGGCAGCAGGGCGTGGCGTTCGCCGTCGATCCGCCCTTCGCTGTTGCGCAGGCATTCCTCGACCGGCAGGCCGCTGCGATAGACCAGATCGGTCAGGCCGTAGCAGACCAGCTCCAGCAGCGTGACGCCGGGGTCGTGCAGGTTGAAGTCGCTCCACAACTCCCCGGACAGCGCCTGCAGCTGGGCGATGCCTTGCTCCCGGAAATGGGCAAAGCCGAGCGGGTCGGGCTCGGTGGGCGCCTTCAGGAAGGGAGGATCGTCGGGATACATGGCCGGCGGCTCAGCCCTCTGTCGCCTTGCGGCTGTCGCAGCCCTGCATCAGCGGGTCGAACCACAGATTGCCGAGGTGGAACTGGATGCGGGAGTGCGGCGGGTAGGGGCAACGGGTGCGAATCTGCAGCACCTGCGCCCGCATGCTGCCGCTCCAGCGCAATTCCAGCCGGTCGCAACGGTCGCCGTAGTGGGTCTGGGTCACGTTGATGACGCCCTTGCCCCAGGTGTTGAGGGCGATGGCGTGCAGCAGCGCGTAGCGCCCCTTTTCCTTGTCGCCGACCCCGGCGGTCAGCTCCAGCGCGAAACAGCCTTCGAGCGCTTCGGTCAGGTCCTGCCATTCCCCGTCGGCCGCCAGCGGCTCGCCGGGTTGGCCGCTGCGGCCGCTGGCGGCGACGACGCCGCCGACTTCCAGCGCATGGCGGGGCTTGGGCTGGTTGATCCCGACCCGGTTGCTGCTTTCCTCGTTGTCCTGGCTATGGCTGAGGGTCAGCACCGGCTTGTCGACGGTGTCGGCCAGGTGCAGCTGCTTGCTGCCTTCGCCCAGCTGCAGCGACCAGGCCGGCTGCTTTTCCATGATGTTTTCGTAGAAGCTCATCAGCTTCCCGGACTGGCCCAGCTGGGCGACCTGGAAGCCTTCGCTGTCGGTCTTGGCGAAGCCGTCGTCGACCACGTTGATGCTGGAATCGATCAGGTCGGCAAAGGCGGCTTCGCTCGGCTGGGCGCCGTCCTTGAACTGGTTGATCAGGGTTTTCCGATTCTTCTTCATGGCAGGTTCCGGGAAAGGACGAAGGTCTGGCCGATCTGCAGCCGGGAAATGCCCGTGGGCCAGGGGCCATCGGTGTTTCCGGGCGCGGACGGCAGCGTGTCGCCGGTTTCGATCAGGTGATGGCGGAAGGGGATCGCGATGCTCCACGGGTAGAGCGGGTGCAGCGAGCTGAAGCCGGTGGCCGCCGCCGTCCCGGCCGGGCGGGCGGTGTCGTCGAGGAGGAAGAACTCCGGCCGGGATTCGACCACCCGCAGCAGCGACAGCCCCCAGACCTTCTCGACGAAGGGCAGGCCCTGCAGGTGGCCCTGCAATTCCTGGCTGTGCAGCGACCAGCCGAAATTGGCGGTGTTGCCCTGCTGGCTCCACGGCGAGATGAATTCGCTGATCGCCCGGTTCAGCAGCTTGAGCCACTGCCCGTGGCGGGAGGCGTCGTGGAACTGCACGCCGGTGCGGACCTGGATGTGCTCGAACACCGGGTTGCGCACGTCCAGCGTCACCCCGGCCGGACACAGCGGCTGCAGGTAGGACTGGATTTCCTTCAGCACCAGGGCGTTGGCGCGCAGGCCTTCGCTGACTTCCTGCTGCTCCAGCCGGCGGGGAATCACCAGCAGCAGCACATGGCCGGGGGCGTGCCGCGCGGCCGGGTCCGGGTGGAAGCGGGTGTGGGCGAAGCATTTGACCTTGTGCAGCCGGGGAAAGCGTTGCAGCACCAGCCGTTCGTAATCCCAGGGGGTGATCGCCCGCTGCTTGTGGCGCAGCCGCTCGCTGGCGCGCAGCGTCAGCGCCGTCAGGTCTTCTTCCGGGCTGCCGCCGAAGGAATCCCCCGGCTGGCTGACCGCGGCCAGGCCGGCGATGCTGCGTTCCGGGGCGACGATGCTGCCGGCGGGCAGCACCGTCGGGCCGATCCGCGGGCTTTCCAGCACCCGGACCACCTTCAGCCCGTGCGGCTGCACGGAATGGACGCTGCACAGCCCGGCGGTGTCGTCGTGGGTGGACAGCCGCAGCCAGTGCAGCCCGCCGGGCATGGTGCGGTTGTCCTGGCCCTGGCTGGGCGGCAGGTCGAGCCGGATGATCCCGGAGCGGAGAAAACCGCGGGTGGTGTCGGAAAGGATGCGGAAGGATTCCAGCGGCTGCCAGCCCTGGGGCTGCAGCAGGAACCACTGGCAGCGCACCGGCGGGCTGTCCATGTCCAGGCTGGAGTCGTCGCGCAGGTGGAAATACAGGCTCAACGGCCCGGACAGCGCCTCGGCGTCCAGCCCCAGCAGCAGGTTGGCGTCGTGGGACAGCCGGGGCAGCAGCGTGGTGTCGCTGCTGGTCGCCAGGCGCAGGGTTTCGACGCCGAAGGGGTGGAGGTGGTACAGCCGGTCGCTGCTGTCGCTGTGGCTGCTCTGATGCACCGGGATGCGCAGGCTGGCCGAGTAGTTCAGCGACAGGCCGCCCAGGCTGGGGGTGTAGGGCGGGTTGGGCAGCGGCGCCGGGGCGTTGCGTTCGAGCAGGCGGCGCAGCGGCCCCAGGCTTTCGAGACGGGCATTGCGGCTCATCGCCGCGGTCAGCAGCTGGGGGTGGAGCAGGTGGCCGAAGGCCTGGTCCGGCGCCGTCAGGCTCAACCGCAGGAAGCCGCTGGTCGCCTGCGGGCTGTAGGCGTAATCGCCCTGGCCGTGCCACGGGCGGTAGTAGGGCAGCAGGCCCTGACAGTCGATGCGGACGCCGCCATCCGGCCGCAGCTGGGCGAAGAGGCC
>JBEBBF010000241.1:0-3390 GCA_041158545.1 Pseudomonadota bacterium
ATCGACGAAATCGACGCGGTCGGCCGGCATCGTGGCGCCGGCCTCGGCGGTGGCAACGATGAACGGGAGCAGACGCTGAACCAGTTGCTGGTCGAAATGGACGGCTTTGAAGGCCACACCGGCATCATCGTGATTGCCGCGACCAACCGTCCGGACATTCTCGACCCGGCGCTGCTGCGTCCTGGCCGCTTTGACCGCCAGGTTGTCGTGCCGCTGCCTGACATCCGTGGCCGCGAGGAAATCATCAAGGTGCACATGCGCAAGGTGCCCATCTCCGGTGACGTCAAGGCCGACATCATCGCCCGCGGTACGCCGGGCTTTTCCGGCGCTGACCTGGCCAATCTGGTCAACGAAGCCGCGCTGTTTGCCGCCCGCTCGAACAAGCGGCTGGTGGACATGGAGGACTTCGAAAAGGCCAAGGACAAGATCATGATGGGTGCCGAGCGCCGCAGCATGGTCATGAGCGAGGAAGAAAAGCGCAACACCGCCTACCACGAGTCCGGCCACGCCGTTGTCGCCAAACTGATGCCCAAGTCCGACCCGGTGCACAAGGTCACGATCATCCCTCGCGGGCGGGCGCTGGGCCTGACGATGCAACTGCCGGTGCAGGACCGCTACGCCTACGACCGGGAATACCTGATGAGCCGGATCGCCGTGCTGTTCGGTGGCCGGGTTGCGGAAGAGCTGTTCATGAACCAGATGACCACCGGCGCTTCCAACGACTTCGAGCGCGCCACTTCGATGGCACGGGACATGGTGACCCGCTACGGCATGTCGGAACTTGGCGTGATGGTCTATGGCGAGAACGAGGGTGAAGTTTTCCTCGGCCGCTCGGTGACCCAGCACAAGAACGTGTCGGAAGCGACGATGCAGAAGGTGGATGCCGAGATTGGCCGGATCATCGACCAGCAATACACCCTGGCCCGCCAGCTGCTGGACGACAACCGCGACAAGGTCGAGGCGATGACCCGGGCGCTGCTCGACTGGGAAACCATCGACGCCGAGCAGATCGACGACATCATGGCCGGCAAGCCGCCGCGGCCGCCCAAGCCCAGTCAGTCCTCCAGCCGCTCCTCTTCCAATAACGATTCGCCGGGCGCCGCGCCCAGCGCTGCCGCGCCGGCCTGAGCCAGCGCGCGCTGAACCCGACCCAAGCACCCGCCGGCCTCCCGGCGGGTTTTTCACAAATGAAGACACTGCAATGCGGCCGTTTCCGGTTGTCGCTGGACCGGCCCCTGGTGATGGGCATCGTCAATCTGACGCCCGACTCTTTTTCCGGTGACGGACTCGCTGGCGATGCCGACCGGGCCATCGCCCACGCCCGCGCCCAGTGGCAAGCCGGCGCCGACCTGCTCGACCTGGGCGCCGAATCCTCCCGTCCCGGCGCGATACCGACCCCGGAAGACGAGGAATTGCGCCGGCTGCTGCCGGTGCTGGAAGAACTGCGCAGCTGGTCGGTGCCGCTGTCGGTGGATACCTACAAGCCGGCGGTGATGCGCGCCGCGCTGGTGGCCGGGGCTGACCTGATCAACGACATCAACGGCCTGAGGGCGCCGGGGGCGCTGGACGCCGTGGCTGCCAGCGACTGCGGCATTTGTCTGATGCACATGCAGGGCCAGCCGCTGACGATGCAGCAGCAGCCCGATTATGATGACGTGGTCGCCGAGGTTGGCGACTTCCTGTGCCAGCAATTGGTGGCCTGTCGCGCTGCCGGGATCGCCGACGAGCGGCTGCTGCTCGATCCCGGCTTTGGTTTTGGCAAGATGCTGGACCACAATCTGGCCTTGTTCCGGGAACTGCCGCGGCTGGAGCGGGAAAGCGGCGTACCGCTGCTGGTGGGTGTTTCACGGAAATCGATGCTGGGGCAGATCACCGGGCGCCCCACGGAAGACAGACTGGCGGCGAGCCTCGCCGCTGCGGTGCTGGCGGCGCAAAAAGGCGCCGGCATCATTCGGGTTCATGATGTGGCCGCCACCTGCGACGCGCTGAAGGTGTGGCAGGCCATCGACAAGGGAGAGTGAAGATGAGCAGAAAATATTTCGGCACCGATGGGGTGCGCGGCCGGGTTGGACATTCTCCGATCACCCCGGATCTGGTGATGAAACTCGGCTACGCCGCCGGCAAGGTGCTGGTCAAGCGGGAACACCTGCGCCACGGCGAACGGCCGTCGGTGCTGATCGGCAAGGACACCCGCCTGTCCGGCTACATGCTGGAAGCGGCGCTGCAAGCTGGTCTGACCGCCGCCGGCGTCGATGTCTGCCTGGTCGGACCGCTGCCGACCCCGGCCATTGCCTACCTGACCCGGGCGCTGCGCCTGCACGCCGGCATCGTCATCTCCGCCTCGCACAACCCCTACTACGATAACGGGATCAAGTTCTTCTCCGCCCAGGGCACCAAGCTGCCGGACGAGGTGGAACTGGCCATCGAAGCCGGCATCGATGAACCCCTGGTCTGCGTTTCCCCGGCCGAGCTGGGCCGGGCGCGGCGGATCGACGACGCCCAGGGCCGCTACATCGAATTCTGCAAGAGCACCTTCCCCGGCGACCTCGACCTGCGCAGCCTGCGCATCGTTGTCGACTGCGCCCACGGCGCCGCCTACCACATCGCGCCGCACGTCTTCCACGAACTGGGGGCGGAAGTCATCAAGATCGGCGTCGAGCCCAACGGCCGCAACATCAACGACGGCTGCGGCGCCACCTCGCCGCGGGCGCTGGCCGATGCGGTGCTGGTGCATCGCGCCGACCTCGGCGTGGCGCTGGACGGCGACGCCGACCGGGTGCAGATGGTCGATGCCGAAGGCACGCTGTACGACGGTGACCAGCTCCTTTACGCCATCGTCCGCGCCCGTCAGGAGCAGGCGCCGGTCAACGGCGTGGTCGGCACGCTGATGAGCAACCTGGCCCTCGAACACGCGCTGAAAAAGCTGGACGTGCCCTTTGCCCGTGCTGCCGTCGGCGACCGCTACGTCGTCGAAATGCTGAAGGAAAAAGGCTGGTATTTCGGTGGCGAAAACTCCGGCCACATCCTCTGCCTCGACAAGCACACCACCGGCGACGGCACCATTGCCGCGCTGCAGGTGCTGGCGGCACTGCGCCAGTCCGGGCAGGACAGCCTGAAGGCGCTGCTCGGCGATCTGGTGCTGTACCCGCAGGTGCTGATCAACGTGCCGACCGTCAAGGGCTTCTCCTGGAAGGGCAACCCGCTGATCCGTGCCGCCCAGGACGGCGCCGAAAGCCGCCTCGCCGGGCGTGGCCGGGTGCTGCTGCGCGCCTCCGGCACCGAACCGCTGCTGCGGGTGATGGTGGAAGGGGAAGATGCGGAAGAAGTGCAGCGGGAAGCCGAGCAACTCGCCGAAGCCGTCCGCGCCGCGATGTAAGCGGCCAGGGTCTG
>JBEBBF010000242.1:0-8113 GCA_041158545.1 Pseudomonadota bacterium
AGGCCCTGCGCACCCGGCTGGAAATGGCGGCAAACAAGGTGGATACCGCACCGCTGCAGGCCAAGCTGGCTGCCAACCCGGATGACCACGCCAGCCGCATCGAACTCGCCCGCGCCCATGCCGCCGGTGGCGAGTACCGCGAGGCTTTCGAAGCCGCCCTCGAAGTGACCCGCCGTGACCGGGATTTCGATGAGCAGGCCGGACGCAAGCTGCTGCTGCAATTCTTCGAAATGCTCGCCGGCAACGAACAGCACAAAGCGCTGGTGCGGGAATTCCGCCGCCGCCTTTCCTCGATGCTGAATTGAGGCTCAGGACGGCGGCGCCTTCCCGCGCCCGCCGCCTCCTGTAGAATCCCCCTCCGCCCTGTACCCATGGCAAACCAACAAATAAGGAGACAACAATGGGTGTGGTGTTCGTCAAGACACAAAAGGGCCACGACGAAATCGAAAAGCGCCTGGGTGGGCTGTCGCCCCGTGTCCGCCGGGTGCTGATCTTCGTTGATGGCAAACGCACAGTGGAAGATCTGCGGAACATGCTGGCCGCAGATGACCTGACCCATACCCTGGGGATGCTGGAGGAAGAAGGCTATATCGATCTTGCCGCGGTGGTGGACAAGCAGGGGGTGGCCGCACCGCCGCCGACCCGGCCCATGCCGTCGATCACCGCCTTCCGGACGCTGACCGCCAGCGAACCCGCCCAGAACCTGGGTATGGCCCGCAATTTCATGATCAACACGCTGAACGCCTTCGTCGGTTCCCTCGGTGCCACCACGCTGCTGGAACATCTGGAAGAAGCCGAAACCCACGAAGCCCTGCGCGCCCTGTACGACGAGTGGTACCACACCCTCGTCTCGTCGCGGGAAGGCAAGCGGGAAGCGGAATCCCTGCGGGAAAAGCTGCTGAAGGTCATCTGACCCCAGCGGCCCGTTCAACGAAAGTCGCCTCTTGCGTCGATTACGCGAAGCTTCCTCCGGCCTGTGGATGATCGCCCTGATCTGGGGGGTGGTCGTGATCGTCAGCCTGGTTCTGATTCTGGGACTGGGCAAGCTGCGGCAACAGGCGGAGAACCGCGGCCGGGAACAAGCGCAGTCCTACGCCCGGCTGATCAAGGAGCACGCGCAAAGCATCTTTTTCCGCAGCAATCAGACGCTGGACACCCTGCTGGACGCCCTCCCCCCCGGTTTCCCGCAAAAGGACGCCAGCAGCCCGGCGCAAAAGGCGCAACTGGAACGCTATCTGCGGCAGATTCAGGAGCGCACACCGGGCATCGCCTCGATTTCCATCACCGACGCCGCCGGCATCGTCCAGGTCAATTCCCGCAGCCGATCCAATGGCCAGGACCTGTCCGACCGCAATTACTTCAAGGAACTGCTCGAAGGTAGCGGCAGCCAGCCGGTGATTTCCGAAGCGCTGAAGGGCCGCGTATCCGGGCTATGGGGCATCCAGATCGCCCGCCGGATTGAGGACCGCCAGGGCCGCTTCGCCGGCATGATCGTCATCAACCAGAACATCGAACAGCAGTTCGAGCCCTTCTACCGCGGGCTGGCCAACATCCCGGACACCATGTTCTCCCTGCGCGACCGCAACCATCGCCTGCTGATCCACCACCCGGTCATCGAAAACGAACTGGGCCGCAGCGTGATGATCCGCGGCCTGACCGACGCCATCGACGCCGGCAGCAACGAAGGCACGCTGTTCGCCCGCTCGCCGCTCGACGGCAAGGAGCGCATCATGGCCTACCAGCACCTCGACCAGTTCGGCCTCTACGCGCTCACCGGCCTGCCGGAAGCCGCCTATCTGGGCGACTGGCGCAACCTGCGCGATGTCGTCGCCGTCGGCATGGCCGGGCTGTGGATCGTCGCGGCGCTGCTCAGCCTGCTGATCCGCCGCAAGCAGAAGGCGGAACAACGGATCGCCGCGTTCTTCGCCACCTCGCCCACTGCGGTGGCGGTGGTCCGACTCGACGGCCGGGTGCTGCACCTCAACCAGCGCTTCCAGGAAATGTTCGGCTACACCCAGGAAGACCTCCCCGACCTCAACGCCTGGTGGAACCTCGCCTACCCGGACCCGGAATACCGCCGCAGCCGCCGCGAAGCCTGGGAACACATGCTGGCGCAGGCGCTGGCCGGGGAATCCCTGCTGCACGGCGAAGGCCGGGTCCATAACCGGGACGGCAGCCAGCGCTGGGTCGCCACCGCCTGCCGGGTTGATCAGAATGAGCTGCTGGTGGTGTTGTCCGACATCAGCCAGCGGGTCGCGCTCGAAGAAAAACTGCGGCAGATGGCTTATTTCGACGTGCTGACCGGCGCCCTCAGCCGGCATCGCTTCCTCGACCTCGCCGGTCACGAAGTCCAGCGGGTCCAGCGCAGCAAACAGTACTTCAGCCTGCTGATGATCGACCTCGACCATTTCAAGGCGGTCAATGACAAATACGGCCACGCCGCCGGCGACACCGTGCTGCGGGTCTTTGCCGAGCGCTGCAAGTCCATCCTGCGGGAGGTCGATCTGTTCAGCCGCTTCGGCGGCGAGGAATTCGTCGCGCTGCTACCGATGACCAACCTGCAGGGCGGCCTGCTGGTCGCCGAGCGCCTGCGCCGGGAAATCGCCGGAATGGGCATCGCCTGCGGCGAGCGTTACCTGTCGATCACAATCAGCATCGGCATCACCGAACACGACCCGAACCAGGGCTCGCTGCAGTACGACCTTTCCCGCGCCGACAAGGCGCTATATCAGGCCAAGACCGGTGGCCGCAACCGGGTGATGGTCGCCGGCTAAAGCCGCCTCAGCCTGCAACGCGCAGGCCCGGCGTCCGCAGCGGGGCGCCGAGCCAGCGGAAGTCTCGAAACGGCGCGAACGGCAGCGACCAGCCCGCGCCCCGGCCTCAATCCTCGCTACGCCGCCGGAACACCCAGCTGGTCGCATCAGACGCTTCCGGCGCGAAGGCATAGCCCTCGACGGCAAAATCCCGCATCCCTTCCGGCGACTGCAGGCGCTGCTCGACCACATGGCGGGCCATCAGCCCCCGCGCCCGCTTGGCGAAGAAGCTGATCACCTTGTATTTGCCGCCCTTCCAGTCCTCGAACACCGGCTGGATCACCTTCGCCGCCAGCTTCTTCGGGCGCAGCGCCTTGAAATACTCCTCGGACGCCAGGTTCACCAGCACCGGTTCGCCGCCCTGGTCGGCCAGTTCCCGATTCACCGCCTGCGTCAGGCTATCGCCCCAGAAGGCGTACAAATCCTTGCCGCGGAGGTTATTCAGCCGCGTCCCCATTTCCAGCCGGTAAGCCTGGATCAGGTCCAGCGGCCGCAGCAGGCCGTACAAGCCGGACAGGATGCGCAACGAGGACTGGGCGAAATCCAGGTCAGCGGCACCCAGGCTGCCAGCCTCCAGCCCTTCATAAACATCGCCGGCAAACGCCAGCACCGCCTGTTTGGCATTGGCTGGGGAAAACGGTGGCGCCCAGTCGGAATAACGCTGGCAATTGAGCACCGCCAGCGGATCGGAAATGCTCATCAGCCCCGCCAGTTCCGCCGGAGAAAAATGGCGCAAACGCTCGATCAGCAGCGCCGAATCCGGCAGATAGTCCGGCGTGGTCCACGGCAAAGCCGGCGAAACCGGCTCCAGATCCAGCGTTTTCGCCGGAGAAAGCACGAGCAGCATGGTGGGTATCCTTCAATGGGGAAGCGGCATTTTACTGAGCACGGCGGGGAAAATCGTTTTGCCCTTCGTTTCGTCCTCTCGTTTCGCTCGATTCACCGCAATCCTGCCCTGATCGCCCATCCGCCCCGAAAAACCGCGGCACCACCCCGCACCAGCCCCCGCCAGCAGCGCGACACTCCCGGAAAACCTGCGGAAGCCCCGGTCAGGCTGGTAGAATGCCCGGTTTCGTTGAAAGGACCACGCATGAAACGAAGCCGCTCAGGGAATCGGGAACGGATTTCACGGGACAGCGCCGAGCTTGAGCGCCTGGCCCTGGGCCTTTCCCAATCCGGTGGCCGCCTGGAAGACAACTTCTGGGAGGCGGCGCTATCACATCTGGTCGATCAACTGCTGCAACACGGCGGCGAGGACGAAATCAACACAACCCTGGACCGGCTGTTCGAGGCCCAGCCCCGCGCCCACGACGAGCTGGCGGACATGGTCGAGGCCCTCAGCGAAGCCTGCACGCTGCCCGGCCCCTCCGGTGAGCCCTACCTGATCCAGCTGTTCGCCTGCCCCTTCCTCGCCTGGTCCCGTTTCACGATCCCCACCCAGGCCCTGCCGGAAGCCACGGTACAGACCCTCGCGGTGCAGCTGGGCGCCCATGTCTTTGCCGCTGACGTCAAAGTGGCGCTGAGCGACCTGTTGTGGAGCCCGGACCAGCTGCCGCAGAGCTTCTGCGACACCGCCAGCCTGACCCGCGAACTCGGCCAGGCCGCCCTGAACGGGCAACACATGCGGATCAACACCGAAGGCATGCCGCCGACCAACCGTTTCCTGTCCGACTCCCGCTATGTCGTCGGCGCCTTTGCCGTCCGGCCTGGCCAGCCCCTGTTCCGCTGGAACGAAAACGACGGCAACCGGGAAAGCGCCCAGCGCGCCTGGGTCCGCCAGGGCGGGCCGCTGCTGGAACCCCTGCTGACCGGCTGCGCCTTCCAGCCGCTGCTGCCCGACGCCTACTATGCCGCCTGCCGCCAGTCCGACCGGGCCTCCCGGCCCTACTCGATCCAGGCCTCGGTGTCCTTCCTGCAAACCACGCTGGGGCTGGAGCCGGAAAGCCTGCGCGCCGTGGTCGGCACCTTCCACGACAAGCAGCTGGAAGAATTCCGGATCAGCTTCGGCCCGCGCCAGAGCGAGGGGATTTATCACGGCGTGGTCTGGCCGCTGCTCGGCAACGAAGACGAAAACGCGGACATCCTCGGCGAAATCGACACCGCGCTGCGCGCCGCCGGGATCAAGGACATCGTCCAGCTCGACCACCGTTTCCCGATGGAATTCTGTGACGATTGCGGCGCACCGATGTACCCGGACAAGGAAGGCGAACTGGTCCATGCCGAAATGCCCGACCAGCCCGAAGCCAGCCCGTCGCTGACCCTGCACTGAACTCCGAACCGACCTGAGCATGCCTAACCAGGACTGGCTGGACCGCAGCCTCGCCGCCGTCTGGCACCCCTGCACCCAGATGAAGCACCACGCCGGCGGCACCGAAGCCGACCTGCCGCTGGTGCCCATCGCCCGCGGTCAGGGCGCCTGGCTGTACGACTTCGACGGCCGCCGCTACCTGGACGGCATCAGCTCCTGGTGGGTCAACCTGTTCGGCCACGCCCACCCGGCGATCAACGCGGCGCTGCGGGCGCAACTGGACGAACTGGAACACGTCATGCTCGCCGGCTTCACCCACCGCCCGGTGGTCGAGCTGTCGGAACGCCTCGCCGCGCTGACCGGGCACAGCCTGGGCCACGCCTTCTACGCCTCGGACGGCGCTTCCGCCACCGAAATCGCGCTGAAGATGTCCTTCCACTACTGGCAGAACCGCGGCCGCCCGGAAAAAAACCAGTTCCTCTGCCTGGCCGGCAGCTACCACGGCGAGACCGTCGGGGCGCTGGCCGTCACCGATGTCGCCCTGTTCCGGGACGCCTACGCGCCGCTGGTCCGCCAGGCGACAACGGTCCCCAGCCCGGACTGGCGTCAGGCCACGCCCGGCGAAACCCCGGAAGCGGTCGCCCGACGCGCTGCCGCCGCGCTGGCCGCGCATCTGGAGCAACACGGCCGGCAGATCGCCGCGCTGATCGTCGAACCCCTGGTCCAGGGCGCCAGCGGCATGGCGATGTCCCACCCGGAATACCTGCGTCTGGCCCGTGCGCTGTGCGACCAGCACGAAGTGCATCTGATCTGCGACGAAATCGCCGTCGGCTGCGGCCGCACCGGCAGCTTCTTCGCCCACGAACAGGCGGGCATCCGCCCGGACCTGCTATGCCTGTCCAAGGGCATCTCCGGCGGCTACCTGCCCCTGTCCATCGTGCTCTGCACCGACCGCATCTACGCCGCCTTCTACGACGACCAGGTCAGCCGCGGCTTCCTGCACTCCCATTCCTACACCGGCAACCCACTGGCCTGCCGCGCCGCGCTGGCGACGCTGGACCTCTTCGAGCAAAGCCCGGTGCTGGCCGACAACCGCCGCCGTGGCGACCAACTCGCCGCCGCGCTGGCCCCCCTGGCCGATCATCCCCAGGTGCGCCACCTGCGCCGCCAGGGCATGATCTTCGCCTTCGACGTCAGCAGCGACCCCGGCTTCTCCCGCCGCTTCTACCGGGCGGCGCTGGCGCGGGAAGCCCTGGTGCGGCCGCTGGGCAACACCGTTTATCTGATGCCGCCCTACATCCTCGACGACGGGGAAATCGCCCATCTCGCGCAGGCGGTGCATGGCGCGCTGGCCGTGGCGCTGGCCTGATTCAGCATGTTTGAAGACCGGCTCCGCCAGGAACTCCAGGAACTCGATCAGGCCGGGCTGCGCCGCCGTCGCCGCATCCTCGCCAGCCCCTGCGGGCCGCGGGCGGTCATCGACGGTCGCGAACTGCTGGCCTTCGCCAGCAACGATTACCTGGGACTGGCCGCCGACCCGACGCTGGCCGCCGCGCTGGCCGCCGGCGCCGGGCAATGGGGCGCCGGCAGCGGCGCCTCGCATCTGGTCAGCGGCCACCTCGCGCCGCACGAAGACCTCGAACGGGAACTCGCCGCCTTCCTCGGTTTTCCGCGGGCGCTCTGCTTTTCCACGGGCTACCTCGCCAATCTGGCGCTGGTCCCGACGCTGGCTGGCCGCGGCGACGCCATCTTTGCCGACCGCCTCAACCACGCCTCGCTGATCGACGCGGTGCAACTCAGCCGCGGCGACAGCCATCGTTACCCACACAACGACCTGTCAGTACTGGCCCGCCAACTCGCCGCCAGCCCGGCGCGGACCAAGCTGATCGTCACCGACGCGGTGTTCAGCATGGATGGCGACCTGGCGCCGCTGGCCGCGCTGCTGCAACTGGCGGAACAGCACGACGCCTGGCTGCTGATCGACGACGCCCATGGTTTCGGCGTCCTCGGTGCGCAGGGCCGCGGCAGTCTGGACCACCTGGGCCTCGGTGCCTCCCCGCGCATCCTGCTGATGGGCACGCTGGGCAAGGCCGCCGGTGTCGCCGGCGCCTTCATCGCCGGCTCGGAACTGGCCATCGACTACCTGCTGCAAAAAGCCCGCAGCTACATCTTCACCACCGCGGCACCGCCAGCGCTGGCCGTCGCGCTGACCCAGAGCCTGAAGCAGATTGCCGCCGGCGAAGCATTGCGCGCCCGGCTGCAGGCCCATATCCGCCAGCTGCAGCAGGGCCTCGCCGGCCTGCCCTGGCAACTCCTGCCCTCGCCCACCGCGATCCAGCCGCTGATCGTCGGCGACAACCATGCGGCGCTGGCGCTCAGCGAAGCCCTGCTGCAGCGGGGCATCTGGGTGCCGGCCATCCGCCCGCCCACCGTCGCCAAGGGCACGGCGCGGCTGCGCATTTCCCTGTCCGCCGCCCACAGCGCAACGGACCTTGAGCAACTGATCGACGCCCTGCGGGCGCTGGCATGACGCGCCCCGCCCAAACCCGTCCCTTTTATTTCCTGCCCGGCTGGGCGCTGGGCCGCGGCCCCTTGCAAGCCTGGGCCGAAGCCCTGGCGGCACGCGGCCAGCCGCTGACCCTGCTCGACCTGCCCGGTTATGGCGACACCCCGGCGGCGCAGGATTTTTCCGGCGCCTGCGCCGAACTGGCCGCTCGCCTGCCTGACGGCGCCGTGCTGGGCGGCTGGTCCCTGGGCGCGCTGCTGGCGCTGGGCACCGCGCTGCAGGCACCGGGCAAGTTTTCCCGGCTGGTGCTGGTCGCCGCGACCCCCTGTTTCCGGCAGCGGCCGGGCTGGGAACCAGCCCTGTCCGACGCCGACCTCGCCGGCTTTGCCAGCGCCATCGCTGCCGACCCGGCAGCCAGCCTGACCCGCTTCGTCGGCAACTTCAACCGCGGCGAAAGCCGGGCCCGCGCCGTGACCCGCCAACTGCTGGCCAGCGCCGACCCGCTGCCCGCTCCCGCCGTGCTGCAACAGGGGCTGGACTGGCTGG